>CAZXGV010000071.1:0-10835 GCA_964640575.1 uncultured Dysgonomonadaceae bacterium | reverse complement strand
TTAAATAGCTATCTGTTTAATATGGAATAGATTAAAGACAAGGCTGTTTGCTTTATAATAATAGGTTAGACCTTTAATCAATGGTGTACCAACTAAAACTAACAGATGGAGAGTTGATAAATTCTTATAAAATCATTACATTTGCCTGGTTTAAAAATAGACAACAAAGTTGAATTTTTTTTTGATGAAAAAACTGATTTCTACGGCATTATTGCTGATAATTATATCGAGTAATTTTCTTTCGGCACAAATAGAGCTAAGCGACAGTGCCAAAATTAGCTTAATGACTGTTTCACCATGGACTGGAGCTGTTTACTCCTTATATGGTCACACAGTGATAAAGATAGAAGATGACTCTACAGGAGTTGATGCTTGTTTCAATTATGGCTATTTCGATTCCTCGCAACCTTATTTTATGTATCATTTTATACGTGGCGAAACTGATTATATTTTGGGTGTTACATCCTATCAAGATTTTATAAGTGAAAATCAGATGAAAGGATTAGAGGTGGTTGAGCAAGAACTAAACTTATCACATCAACAAAAACAACAGCTTTGGGAGGATTTATATATCAACTCGTTGCCCGAAAATAGACAATATCGTTACAATTTTCTTTTCGATAATTGCGCAACACGACCAAGAGATATGGTTGAGCATATTATTGGAAAACCTATCACATATCCACCAACACAACCCAACCAAACATTTCGTGACCTTATACACGAATGTGTACACGAGTTTGCATGGATGGAATTTGGTATCGACTTGGTACTTGGATCGGGAGCTGACAGGTATATAACCGATAGAGAGAAAATGTTCTTACCATACTATTTAATGAAAGCTTTCGAAGGTGCAGAAGTGCATTATAGTGACACAATTAACACCCCATTAGTGAAATCTACAATAAATATTTTAGAAGCTGATAGTCAGGATATAGAGAGGGAAGAATGGGCTCTTCTTAAACCGTTACCAGTAGCATTCGTGATGTTATTTATAACGTTGATTATCTCGTTTTTACAATTGCGTTACAATCATGATAAAGCAGCTCTTATCTATGATACTTTGCTGTTTTCAATAGCAGGGATTGCTGGATTAATTATAGGGTTTCTTGTTCTCTTCTCTGAACATCCAATAACAAATCCTAATTGGAATTTGACATGGCTGCATATTGTTCATTTATTTGTTGCAGTTTTATTTTGGGTAAAGTCCATGAAAAAGGTCGTATATTACTACCATTTTATTAACTTTGCAGTATTAACTTTGTTCCTATTGAGCTGGTGGTTTTTGCCACAACAATTGCCTTTAGCAACCATACCTTTTGCAATGAGTTTGTGGTTACGTTCGGGTAGTAATTTCATTATCAAAAGGAATGAAAAGTTTAAAAATAGACAATATAAAACAGCAAAGTATATGCAAGCAGCTTGGGGAAGATGATAACGTGACTAATGTGACGCCTTATTATCCCTATTTCTGCAAACGAGATACACATACAATATAATGATTAGATTTTTATCATCAATACTAGCACTTTTTTCAGTCACTACTTTTTATGCTCAACAAAACGATATACCAAAGCTGGTTGTAGGCATTACAATCGACCAATTGAGGGGCGACTATTTAGAGCATTTTAAAAAGAACTTTGGAGAAAAAGGTTTCAATAGACTATTAAAGGAAGGTGTTGTGTATAATCAAGTGGTTTACAATTTCCCTTCGCCTGACAAGGCTTCAGCTATTGCAACCATATACACTGGAACTGTCCCATTTTATCATGGCATTGTTAACGATAAAAAGTTATCTAATGAGGATTTTTCCGAAATATCATCATTTTCGGATAGTAAGTTCATGGGTAATTTCACTTCCGAAAAATTATCACCGCTTCCATTAAAGGTCTCCACTATCACCGACGAATTAAAAATTGCGTCAGATGGTAAATCTGATGTGTTTGCATTTTCACCTGATGCCTCTACAGCACTTGCCTCAGGAGGACATGCAGCAAGTGGAGCGTTTTGGATTGAAGATTTTTCGGGACGGTGGGCAACAACCACTTTCTATACCACTCATCATCCGTTTGTCGATCAATACAATCGCAGCAACGAATCGCTTAACACGAGAATTAACAGCTTAGTATGGAAGCCAAAATTGCCAATAGAATCATACAATGCTTTTCCATACACACAAAATCTTTATAATTTTCAGCATAACTTTACTGCCAATAAAGTAAATAGCTTCCGTCTGTTGAAACAATCTCCTTTTATTAATGAAGAGGTAAAAACAATGGGGTTAAAAGCAATTGAAAGTGTGAAAATGGGCGAAAGAAACTATCCTGATTTTCTTGCTCTTAACTTTTATGCTGGTAATTTTGATAACGCATTAGATAAAAATTACTCGATTGAGATACAAGACACTTATCAACGCCTCGATCAAAATATTGCAGAAATTATTGATGCAGTGGACGAAGCTGTAGGAATAGAAAATGCATTTATATTTGTAGTATCAACAGGCTACTTCAATGAACAAGAAGTTTATCCGAAAGCATCTCGCTTTCCAGGTGGTGATTTTAAACCTGATAGATGTGAGGCACTGTTAAATATGTATCTAATGGCTATTTATGGAAGAGAGAACTGGATAAAAAAATATTATAATGAGCAAATATATTTTGATCGAAAATTAATAGAAGAGAAAAAAATAGATTATCGTGAGTTTCAAGAACGTGCTGCCGATTTTTTGATTCAGTTTTCAGGCGTGCAAGATGTTGTTACATCCTATCAGATGCTTCATGGTGCTTATAATGAAGCAATACAAGTTTACAAAAATGGGTATCATAGAGATGTTACGGGCGATTTATTCATAGAGCTACAACCAGGTTGGCGCATTGTGACAATCAAAAACCCAACTAATCATGAAAGAGTTAGAAACAATGGAATAACATCTCCTGCTATCTTTTTTGGCAATAACTTAAAGCCACAAAAAGTAAACAGAGTAATAGATGCTACCGAAATTGCACCGAGTGTTACCCACAGACTACGCATTAGAGCGCCCAATGCATCTAATAGCAAGGTTTTGCAAGAATTGTTTTAAATTTATATCTTATAAAAAAAATATCAACTATATACAGCGTGGAATAACAACAAAACACGTAACACAATAAAAAACTTATGGCATTTAATAAAATAATATCAAAACTCTTTGGTAATAAAGCGCAACGCGACTCAAAAGAAATGAGACCGTATGTGAAGAAAATCAAGGAAGTATATCCCGAAATAGAGAAACTATCGAATGATGAGCTTCGCAGTAGAACTGGTGAAGTGGAAAAACGCATTCATGATTATGTTTCGGAAGAAAGAGAAAAAATAAACAAGCTCAAAGAAGGAATAGAAGACATTGAGCTTGAGGAACGCGAAATGATTTGGGAAGAGATTGACAAAATTGAAAATGAAATCTCGGATAAATTTGAAATAATACTTGAGGAAGTATTGCCCGAAGCTTTTGCAATTATGAAAGATACTGCACGCCGCTTTACCGAGAATGAGGAAACTGTGGTAACAGCTACTCAATTTGATAAAGATTTGGCTGCAATCCACGATTTCGTCTATATAGAAGGTGATAAAGCCATATATAAAAACCGATGGATTGCAGGTGGAACAGAGATTGTGTGGAATATGATTCACTACGATGTTCAGCTATATGGTGGTGTTGTGTTGCATAAAGGAAGAATTGCAGAAATGGCAACTGGTGAGGGTAAAACACTTGTGGCAACATTACCTGTTTTCTTAAATGCGCTTACTCACAATGGTGTACATGTAGTAACAGTAAATGATTACTTGGCAAAACGTGACGCCGAGTGGATGGGACCTTTGTATATGTTCCATGGCTTGAGTGTGGACTGCATTGATAAACACCAACCTAACTCGGACGAACGAAGAAAAGCTTATGAAGCCGATATCACATTTGGAACAAATAATGAGTTTGGTTTCGACTATCTGAGAGATAATATGGCTATTTCGCCACGTGATTTGGTGCAACGCAAACACAACTATTCTATTGTGGACGAGGTGGACTCTGTATTGATTGATGATGCGCGAACACCATTGATTATTTCGGGTCCGGTTCCAAAAGGAGACGAGCAATTGTATGATACATTGCGACCACGTGTAGAGCTAATAGTGAAAGCACAACGTGATATGTCAACCAGACTATTGGCTGAAGCCAAAGTGAAAATGGCATCGGAAGACAAAAAGGAACAAGAAGAGGGTAGTCTGCTTTTGTATCGATCGTTTAAAGGTTTACCAAAGAACAAAGCTATTATAAAGTTCTTGAGCGAACAAGGTGTAAGAGCATCTATGCTTAAAACGGAAGAATTCTATATGTCAGAACAGAATCGGAATATGCATATTGTGACCGATCCTTTGTATTTTGTTATTGATGAAAAAAACAATAGTATTGACTTAACCGATAAAGGTATAGATATGTTGACTGGGAAATCAGATGATCCAACATTCTTTATATTGCCTGATATTGGTGCTCAGCTTGCAGATTTGGAAAACCAAAATCTTACTGAAGAAGAAAAAGCAAGCAAAAAAGATGAATATTTGCAAAACTATGCAATTAAATCGGAGAGAATACATACTGTAAATCAACTTCTCAAAGCGTACACACTGTTTTATAAAGACGACGAGTATGTGGTGGTTGACAACAAAGTGAAAATTGTGGATGAGCAAACTGGTCGTATAATGGAAGGAAGAAGATATTCCGACGGTTTGCACCAAGCCATTGAAGCCAAAGAACGTGTGAAGGTTGAAGCTGCTACACAAACTTTTGCTACGGTTACTCTGCAAAATTACTTTAGGATGTACAACAAGTTAGCAGGTATGACTGGTACTGCTGAAACAGAAGCAGGAGAGTTTTGGGACATCTACAAATTAGACGTAGTGGTAATCCCTACCAATAAGCCTATTGTTCGTAACGACATGAATGACCGCATTTATAAAACTAAGCGCGAGAAATATAATGCAGTTATTGAAGAAATAACCAGTTTGATTGAAGCAGGGCGTCCCGTATTGGTTGGTACAACTTCGGTAGAAGTGTCGGAGCTATTAAGTAGAATGCTTAGCTTACGAAAAATTGAACACAATGTGCTGAATGCTAAGCTTCACCAACGTGAGGCAGATATTGTTGCCACTGCAGGTCAAGCTGGCGTAGTGACAATTGCTACAAATATGGCTGGGCGTGGTACTGACATTAAGTTGTCGCCCGAAGTGGTAAAAGCTGGAGGTTTGGCTATTGTTGGTACAGAGCGTCATGAATCAAGACGTGTTGACAGACAGTTACGTGGTCGTGCTGGTAGGCAAGGAGACCCAGGTTCATCCATATTCTTTGTATCGTTGGAAGATGACTTAATGCGTCTGTTTGCAACTGAAAGAATAGCGGGACTCATGGATAGAATGGGTTTCAAAGAAGGCGACGTGTTGGAGCACAATATGCTGAGTAAGTCAGTTGAAAGAGCACAGAAAAAAGTTGAAGAAAACAACTTTGGTATTCGCAAGAGATTGCTTGAGTATGATGATGTTATGAACTCTCAACGTGAAGTTGTATATAAACGCAGGCGCAATGCTTTGATGGGTGAACGTATTGGAATTGACGTAGTAAACATGATTTACGACACAGCTGTAGGCATAACAGAACAATTCCAGCATAGCTATGAAGAAATGAAGCTTGAGCTTTTACGTGTCATGGCACTTGATCTTTCATTTTCGGAAGAGGAATTTAAAGAGTTCAAACCAAAGGAGCAAGGAGAAAAAGTATTTGAGGCAGCAATAAAAGCTTTTAAGCGTAAGTCTGATAAGTTGGCTGAGATTGCACAGCCAGTAATAAAGCAAGTTTATGAAAATCAAGGTGCAATGTATGAGAATATATTGATTCCCGTTACCGATGGTAAAAAGGTTTATAATATTTCTTGTAATCTCAAAGAAGCTTATGAAAGCGATTCGAAGGAGTTGGTTAAAGCATTTGAAAAATCAATTATTCTACAAACTATTGATGAAAACTGGAAAGAGCATTTGCGCGAAATGGATGATTTACGTCAGTCTGTTCAACATGCAAGTTACGAACAAAAAGACCCTCTTTTGATTTATAAGCTTGAGTCGTTCAACTTGTTTAAAGACATGGTAGAGAATGTAAACACTAAGTCAGTATCTGTTCTGATGCGTGGTCAAATACCTATTCGAGAACCCGAACAAGTGCAAAGAGCTGCCGCTGAAGAAAAAACTGATTATAGTAAATATCGGACCGAGAAAAAAGAATCCTCTAGTAGCCTTGCTGACTCGCAGCATCCTAGTTCTACTGATACAAGAGAGAAACAAAAATTGGAACCGATACGAGTTGAGAAAAAAATAGGACGCAACGAACCATGTCCTTGTGGAAGTGGTAAGAAGTATAAAAACTGTCACGGAAGGTAAATAAAGCAACTTATAGAAAAGGAGTAATTATTATATGATTGCTCCTTTTTTTGTTGCTTACTAATATATGTTGAATGAATTAGTACCCCCAATCTATCTTTATAGATTCATTGCTTTAAAGTTGAAAGCAACAGTTACATAAAACAATGTTTTTTTCTTGTAGAAGGAGGGGATTTATCCTTTTTTTCTTTGTTAAATTCAAACAAATGTAGTACCTTAGTAAAGTTTTAAAATGTAAAAAAGAACTATTTTAAACGGCTTAATATCAAACTAATAGTTGTTTGAGAAATGAAGAAAAATCAATAGAATTATAACATATAAAATGTATGATTGAAAAAGAAGATAGAATCATTAAGATAAACATTGAGGACGAAATGAAATCGGCCTACATCGACTATTCGATGTCGGTGATTGTTTCGCGTGCTTTGCCTGATGTAAGAGACGGATTTAAACCTGTTCATAGACGCATTCTTTTTGGTATGCACGAACTGAATAACACATCGGACAAGCCACATAAGAAGTCAGCTAGAATTGTTGGTGAAGTTTTAGGTAAATATCACCCTCATGGCGACTCATCTGTGTATCATGCAATGGTGCGTTTGGCACAGCACTGGAGCATGCGCTATATGCTTGTGGATGGGCAAGGTAACATGGGTAGTGTAGATGGTGATAGTCCCGCAGCTATGCGTTACACTGAAGCTCGATTGAACAAACTATCGGAGGAAATGCTACGTGATATTGAAAAAGACACAGTGGATTTTCAGCTCAATTTCGATGATACACTTAAAGAGCCCTCAGTATTACCAACTCGTATTCCCAATCTTTTGATGAATGGAGCTTCGGGAATTGCTGTTGGGATGGCAACTAATATGGCTCCTCATAATCTATCTGAATCAATTGATGGTATAATTGCCTATATAGATAATAATGAGATAGATATTAGTGGATTAATGGAGTATATAAAAGCTCCTGACTTCCCAACTGGAGGTTATATATATGGATATAAAGGAGTTGAAGAAGCATTCAATACTGGAAGAGGACGCATTGTTATGCGTGGTAAAGCAGAAATTGAGACTGCTAGGAATCACGACCAAATTATTATTTCCGAAATACCATATCTAGTAAATAAAGCAGACCTGATTAAGAATATTGCAAATCTAGTTGTAGAAAAGAGAATCGATGGAATATCTAATATCAACGATGAGTCGGACCGCAACGGAATGCGTATTGTTGTAGATATTAAACGTGATGCTAACGCGAATGTTGTTTTAAATAAACTCTATAGATCTACTGCTTTACAATCATCATTCAGTATTAATAATATTGCTTTGGTTAATGGAAGACCGCAAATGCTTAATCTGAAAGATTTGATTAGACATTTCGTAGATCACCGTCACGATGTGGTGATACGAAGAACGGAATTCGAACTTAAAAAAGCAGAAGATAGAGCGCATATCTTAGAGGGTTTGATAATTGCATCTGACAATATTGATGAGGTTATTAGCTTAATAAGAGCTTCTAACAATCCACAGGAAGCTATTCAAGTTCTTATTGAACGATTTAATCTTACAGAAATTCAATCTCGTGCAATTGTGGAGATGCGCCTGCGTCAACTTACTGGATTAGAGCAAGATAAACTAAGAGGGGAATTTGATGAATTACAGAAACTGATAGCTCATTTGAATGAAATTTTAGGTAGCGAAGAGTTACGAATGCAAGTTATAAAAGATGAGCTGATTGAAGTTAAAAGAAAATTTGGCGATGAGCGTCGTTCTGAAATAATATTTTCTTCCGAAGAATTAAATCCTGAAGATTTTTACTCGGACGATGACATGATTATCACTATATCTCATCTTGGATATATTAAGCGAACACCTTTATCGGAATTCCGCACTCAGAATAGAGGGGGAGTAGGAGCACGTGGATCAGAAACACGAGAGGAAGATTTTGTGGAATTCATGTATCCTGCTACTATGCATAATTATATGTTGTTTTTCACACAAAAAGGGAAATGTTTTTGGTTGCGCGTATATGAATTGCCTGAAGGTTCTAAGAACTCCAGAGGACGTGCAATTCAAAACTTATTGAATATTGATTCTGATGATACAGTTACTGCCTTTGTTAGAGTAAAAGAACTTGAAGAGGAAGAATATTTAAACTCTCATTACTTAATCTTTAGTACAAAAAGAGGAATTGTGAAGAAAACTCTTTTAGAAGCATACTCAAGGCCAAGACAAAATGGTGTTATTGCAATAACATTGAGAGATGACGATGAAGTGATATCAGTTCGCATGACAAACGGCAAAAAAGATATTCTTTTAGCTAATAGAAATGGTAGAGCAATTCGTTTTAATGAAACGAAGGTTAGACCTATGGGACGCACCGCTACTGGGGTTATAGGTATGCGACTTGATGGACCCGACGATGTGGTAATTGGTATGATTTGTATGGATGCTGATTCTGAAGAAACAATTCTTGTTGTATCGGAAAAGGGTTATGGTAAGCGAACAAGACTGAATGATGAAGATGGTGAACCTGTTTATAGAATTACAAATCGTGGTGGTAAAGGTGTGCGAACACTTAATATTACTGAGAGAACAGGTAAGTTAGTTTCTATTAAAAGTGTAACAGACGATAATGACTTAATGATAATTAACAAGTCTGGAATAACAATACGTTTAAATATTTCCGATATTCGCACAATGGGACGTGCTACACAGGGTGTTCGCCTTATAAATTTGGATAAACGAAATGATGAAATAGCATCAGTATGTAAAGTTAATTCTCAAGAGGATGATGAAAGTCAAAGTATAATCGACAATCTAAATTTAGATGACTCTTCTGAAACTGATAATGAGTCTGAAAACAAAGAAAATAATGACTCTGTATCAGAAATAAAAAATGAAACTGAAGATTAATTAAACTATTTAGAAATATAAAGTCGAATATATAATGAGGAAATCAGCAGACAGTATAATTAATTTATAAAAATAAGTATAATATGAGAAAATTTTTAATTCTAAGTCTAGTTACCGCCTTATCATTTGTTGCATGTGCACAAAAAGGGGTTGTAAATGACGCAAGCAGATCATTGAAAAGCAATGATTTAAACGAAGCTAGAGCACTTATAAAACAAGCTTTAGAGAACGAGAAAACTGCTAATGATCCTAATGCATGGAAACTAGCAGGAGACATTGGTGACAAAGCCTTCGAGAATCAGAGAACTCAACAAATGCTAGGGAAGAAATCAAATGATGAAGTCATGTATAATGGCTTAATGGAATCTTATGTACCTTACTTAAAAGCAGATTCGCTAGCTCAACTACCAGACTCAAAGGGAAGAGTAAGGAACAGAGTAAGAAAAGACATTGCTAGTACTCTAAAGGCAAATCATCCTTTCTTTATTAATGGAGGAATATTCTTCAACGAAAAGCAAGATTTCTTAAAAGCTTCTAAGTTTTTTGAAATCTATTGGGATATTCCAACTTTAGATTTGTTTGAAGACAAAAAAGATGACTTTGCAATTGATAGCACATATCAAACAATTAAGTATTATGCGATAATCACTGCTATTCAAGGAAAAGATCACGAAAGAGCCTTATCTCTATTAGAACGTGCAGCAAATGAGCCATTTGTAGAGAATACTGCGTATGTGGAAAGTGATTTATACGAGTTAATGGCTAGTGAATACATTCAGTTAGGTGATACTGCTAGTTACATGGAAACTTTGAATATTGGAGCAGAAAAGTTTCCAAAAAGCAAATATTTCATTCCTAATCTGATAAATGTATATATCCGTGAAGGAGAAGGAGAAAAGGCATTAGAATACCTAGATCAAGCAATTTTGAACGATCCAGAAAATGCATGTGATTTAAATAGTGTAAAAGCAGCATTATACTCAGAAAAAGGAGAATTTGAAAAAGCAGAGGATGAGTATAAGAAAGCATTGGCTCAAGATGAAAATTGTAATCGTGCATTAGAAGGTATTGCGGTTAGCTATATTCTTCAAGCACAAAATTTAAAAGACAGTTCGGCACAGCAGATGTCTGATAGAAAACTTCAAGCTGAAAATGATAAAAAAACAGTTGAGTTTTACATGTTAGCTTTGCCACATCTTGAAAAATATACTGAGAACTTAAAAGCTGAAAACGCTGACGAAGCCACTCTGAAAAGTGCGTTGATTAAACTTCAAAATGTTTATTATAACTTAAGCAATCTAGGTGTAGATAAATCTAAAGAGCTTGATGAAGTTGAAGAACTACTTGGAAAAAATCAATAATAATTACATAAAATATAATTATAGAAAAAGTGATGCAAAAGATGTATCACTTTTTTTATAATCAAAAATAATAGTAGGGCTATAGATTCATTTATAATTA
>CAZXGV010000070.1:0-11607 GCA_964640575.1 uncultured Dysgonomonadaceae bacterium | reverse complement strand
AAATATACAGATTAATTATTTTTAACCGCTATGCTTGCAACCAAAACAGACTTACAGCATCTTATTATTAGAAGAAAAGAGCGGTAAAAGCTGTTTAATCTGAATAAAGTTTGAGGAGTCACTGTATTTGTACGATATTTGCATAATAAATTAAACTATTTACGCTTCTCAAAGTCAAACAGAGTAACTAAGAGAAAATATAGAACAAAAATAAACAATAAAATAAGGGATCATAAGAATATGAAAACAATAAAACTATTTCTTTCGGGACTGCTATTTTTGACACCCTTTCTAGGTAACTCCCAAGAATGGGACGACATATATGCCAATCCCGATCAGCAAACAACAAGAATAATTCAGAAAAAGGAACCTCAAAGACCAGAGAAGAAGCAAAAGATTGTAGTAATACAAGGAAATGCATCGAATGTGGAAGTAGAGGCTAATGGCCGGAATATAGACGAATACAATCGAAGAAGTGGAAACGAAGAAGTGGAAACTGGACAAGCGATGGTAGACGAATATACAGATTATGAATATACTGACCGAATCATTAAGTATCATGATCCTTCATCGAGTGTAAAAATCACTGGTGCAGATGAAGTAACTATCTATGTAGGGGATGATCTATATAGTGACTACTACGAAAATAGAGGTTACAATTATAATGTAAATGTTGGATTAGGATGGGGAGGATTTTACCCTTGGTACGATTCGTGGTACTATCCCCATTACTATGGATGGCATTCGCCTTGGAGATATGGATATGGATATGCAGGATGGTATGATCCTTGGTATTTTTCATGGGGATATAGTGGATGGTATTCACCTTTCTACTATAGTAGCTGGCGCAATCCATGGTATTATGGAGGGTATGGAGGTTATTACGGTGGAGGATATGGGTATGGATATAGTAGCGGTTTCCGCGATGGATACTATTCAAGCTTAACCCACAATAGATCGGGCAGAAGTTCGGGATATAGATCATCGGGTAGAAGTGCAACATATAGTAATAGACTGAGTGCAGGACGCACCAGCGCAAGCGGTACTTCTAGAAGTGCTGTTAGCAGAACGGGACAGAGTGGAAGATCGTCAACTACTTATAATAGAAGTGCAGGAACTTCCAGAAGCTCAGCTGCGAGTAGAAGTGCAACATCAGGATCAAGAACACGTATAATTGATAACTCGGGAAGAGTAATTGATTCAAGATCAGGACGCACAATTTCAAGCAGCAGCAGAAGTGATGTGGGTCGCCCAAGTAGCGCAACAACCATTAATCGATCAGGAGCAAACAACTCTTCATCAAGGGTATATCAAAGAAGTACAAGTACAAGTCCAACTCAGAGCTCACGCAGTAGTGCTGTAAATAGAAGCAATCCTTCTTCAACAAGAAGTACAGGAATACAATCTACTCCATCGCGTAGTAGCACAACAAGGACAGTTACTCCAAATAGAACTACTACTACAAGATCGGCACCTACTACTCCAACTCGTAGCACAAGTTCTTCTACAATTAGTAGCCCAACAAGAAGTTCATCCTCTTCTTCAGTAGGAAGCAGTAGATCATCTTCTTCTTCTTCAAGTAGCAGAAGTTCTGGTGGACGTAGATAAGTAATATAAGAAGATAAATAAAAATATTAATTTTGCTGCCTCAAACTATACGGTAGTGTTCTTTTGAGGCAGCTTTCTTTTTGATAACTATTTTAAAAATAGCACAATATGAAAAAAATCACTTATATAATCGTTTCGCTTTTGTTGATAACAGGCTATTCGTTTGGACAAGGTGAAATAGAAGCAAATCTTTTTTCTAGGGGAGACTTGAATGGTACTGCTCGTTCGGTATCGATGGGAGGTGCGTTTGGAGCCTTAGGAGGCGACCTGTCAGGCGTAGCTATCAATCCTGCTGGAATTGCAGTATATAGAGGCTCTGAAATTGCTACAACAGCAGTTTTTCAAAGTGAAAAGTTCAAAGCAGAAAACATCAGTAACAATAAGAATAAATTCAACTTTCACAATTTTGGCTTTGTGGGGTATTTCCCAACTAGAAATGTAAATGTGCCAGTAGTCAACTTTGGTTTCTCGTACAACAAAGTTAAATCGTTTGATCGAGAAATTGGTGCTTTTGGAGCCGATCGTGGTTCTTCACTTACTGATTATATGGCCCATATTTCAAGAGAAGCGTATAATGGAATAGGAGTTGATCCCAATGCTATGGATTTAAAATATGATCCTTGGTTATCAGTATTAGGATTTAATTCTTACTTAATAAATGATGAATATTATTTATTAGATGACAATAAAGCTGATACTCCAGATAATAGAGGTTATAATTACTTATCCCTACTGGGAGAAAACGATAAAGTGAACAATTCATTATATATGTCAGAAAGAGGCTCTATTGATGTGTATGATTTTACGGTAGGAACATCCATTAATAATATTCTTAATATTGGTATATCTTTGTCTGTTACAGATATCCACTATAATCTCTATTCTCAAAACAGCGAAGATTTTGCGATTGGCGATAAGGCAGGGTTTGATTTACACAATGATATTACATCCGAAGGAAATGGAGTGGGAGTGAAACTTGGTCTAATTTATCGCCCTGTTCATGCTTTCCGATTAGGACTTTCGTATCATTCGCCTACTTGGTATAATATGTCGGATGTTTACTCCGCTGAGATAGAACATAATGTTACTGATTATGTAGATTTAACGGAATATCCCGACTATAAACCAGGTTTCTATCCTGAACAAGGAGATAGAGAGACGTTTAGAAACGAATATAACTTTAAAACTCCTGACAAATGGACTTTAAGTGCAGCAGCAGTGTTAGAAAACAGAATGATTCTGAGTTTGGATTATGAATTGAGCAACTATAGCAATATGAAATTGTCGGAACCTTCTGGTTCTTCGAGCATGACTGATCATTACGATATTGATAATGAGTATATTTCAAGCGATTTTAAAGCAACATCAACCGTTCGCGCAGGTTTTGAGTATCGATTTACTCCTCAATTCACCGGACGATTGGGATATGCATGGATGCAAAATCCTTATACCGACGACTTCAAAGAAAAAGGTTATGCTGCAACAGTGGGTTCTACAACGGCTTATCGAATGGAAGGTGATGCAAATTATATCACTGGAGGATTAGGTTACAGGTTTAGTCGTAGTTTCTATGCAGATTTAGCAATTATGTATAAGACACAAAAGGACGATTTATATTCTTATTCCAATGTTTTTGACGACAACGGTGCATATTTTATTGATGCCGAACCTTATAAACTAACAAATAATTCAATCAGAGCACTATTAACGATTGGTTATAGATTCTAAACTGCATCAATAGGACTTTACATATAACTATTAAGACAAAAAGGTTACTCAATTGAGTAGCCTTTTTTGTATTTTTGAGTCTGTAAAATAATTTATGGGTTGTGATGTTCTAAACGAAGAGAGCTTACTGATTACGGTTTAAATTTTACTCAACTCACTATATTCGGGTATAGACTCCAAAAAACTATAGCTTTGCTCTTCGTAATTCATTTTGCAACAGAAATGAGATAACCCATTGGATACGATTAAAAAATCGACTCTTAACACTATATTATATCTCGCAATTTGATCAAATACTTGCTGATCAATTTTCACATTAGGTCTCTTGTACTCAACAATAGCTAATGGTTCCAATTTATTATTATATACAACTGTGTCGCATCTGCGGGTCATGTTGTTTAACTTTATCGTCGCTTCATTTTCCATAAGAGAAAGAGGATAACCTTTATCGCTGATTAGGTAATTAATGAAGTTTTGTCTCACCCATTCTTCAGGAGTAAGCAAGAGGTATCTCTTTCTTATTTGGTCAAAAATAAAAACTTCTCCTTCAGTTTTCTTCAAATTTGGTTGGAATATAGGCAAGTTTAATTGCAACATATTGTATCTTTGTTTTAATATCAGTATACTGAAATACGATGAATGACAAAAATAAAGTAATTATGAGAACCAAACAAGAAATAGTAGAGAATTGGTTGCCTCGCTATACTAAAAGAAAACTTGAAGATTTTTCACAACATATTCTTTTGACAAATTTTCAAAAGTACGTTGAGATATTTGCAGAGTATTTCAATGTTCCGATTTTAGGATTGGATGGCAATATGCCAAATGCATCGTCAGATGGAATTACAATAATCAATTTTGGGATGGGAAGTGCAAATGCTGCAACGATTATGGATTTGTTAAGTGCCATAAAGCCCAATGCTGTTCTTTTTTTAGGTAAGTGTGGAGGGTTGAAACATGACAATCAATTGGGAGATTACATCCTTCCTATTGCCGCCATCAGAGGCGAGGGAACTTCAAACGACTATCTACCACCCGAAGTGCCTTCACTTCCGGCATTTAGCCTCTTGCGAGCAGTCTCGTCCAATATCAGAGACTTTGGCAAAGACTATTGGACAGGAACTGTTTATACGACCAACAGGCGTGTTTGGGAATATGATGACGATTTTAAAAACTACCTTCGTAAAATACGCACCATGGCTGTAGACATGGAAACAGCCACTTTGCTTACTTGTGGTTTTGCAAATCGCATTCCTACTGGTGCGTTGTTATTAATATCAGATCAACCCATGATTTCGTCGGGTGTAAAAACAGATAAGAGTGACAAAGAGGTTACAGATTCATTTGTAGAGGAACATGTGAAGATTGGAATCAAATCACTCTCCACGCTTATTAATAAAGGATCTACTGTGAAGCATTTACGTTTTGATTGGTAATGATAGCAGAGTCTGTTTTCTAAAATATTTATATATTGATTTTATGGCAAAATTCTCTTCATATAGTCAAGTTCGCAACGAAATACTTAAGAAATCGTTCAAGCCAATCTATCTGTTCATGGGAAATGAATCATTCTTTATTGATGATTTAACTGACATGATGGATAAAATGATTTTATCCGAAACAGAACGTGATTTCAATCATACTCTGTTCTATGGTGTCGATTCAGATGTTCGTACAATTATATCTACCTGCCAACGCTATCCCATGATGTCGGAGTATCAAGTTGTTATTGTGAAAGAAGCCCAGCGACTTGACAAATTTGAACTATTGGAACTCTATGCAAAAAAACCTCAGAAAAGCACTATTCTAATTATCAACTATAAACACGGTACAGTTGATGGGCGCAAGGCTGTAGTAAGAGCTATTGATAAGGTGGGAGTTATTTATGAGTCGAAAAGACTGTATGACAATCAAGTTCCTGCATTCATTACATCATACTACCGTGACAGAGGTTTTCAGATTGATGCCAAGTCGACACAGATGTTGGTAGACTATGTGGGCAACGATTTGAGTAAGTTGGTACAAGAGCTCGAAAAACTTCAAGTGGTGCTATCGGGTAAACAGCCTAGAATAACTGCTGAAATTGTAGAAAAGAATGTAGGAATTAGCAAGGATTACAACAACTTTGAACTCATAAAAGCAATTGCCAATAAAGATAGTGCTAAAGCTTTCAGAATTGTGGATTATTTTGATAAAAACCAGAAGAATAACCCCTTGGTTATGACCTTATACTCATTTATTTACTATTTCAACAATCTGGTTGAATGCTTTTGGTTACCATACAAATCTGAACAAGCCGTTATGAAAGCACTTAACTTTAGGAATACATATATGACCCAAGATTATATGGCAGGACTTCGGAATTATACTGTAAATGAAGTAATCAATATTATATCGGAGTTGCGCACTTTTGATGCGAAATCAAAAGGTATTGATAACCCACCTTATACCACTAACGGAGAGCTACTTAAAGAATTAGTTGCAAAGATAATGCATTAAAGATGATGATAACTTGTTGATGACAATTGGTTAACACTGCCTCATACAAATACTATCACATAGTTTAAATGACAAAGAAGTCATTCATTAATAATTAATCATTTACAATTAATCATTATCCTCCTGTTATCCATCCAACTATCTTGTCGCTTACCGGGCTCTCTTTGGACGGTAGAACATCGACCAACCTTCCATCTTCGTCAATCAGATATTTCTGAAAGTTCCATTTAACCTTAGAGTCTTTAACTCCATTTTTAGATTTCTGTGTAAGCCATTGATAAATAGGGGACTGATTTTTTCCTTTTGTACTTACTTTATCCATCATATTAAAAGTAACTCCATAGTTTTTAGTACAAAAAGCTTGTATCTCTGACCTGGTTCCAGGTTCTTGATTCATGAAATCGTTAGCAGGAAATCCAACAATAGTGAAACCTTTATCTTTATACTTTTCGTACAATTCTTGTAGCTGTTCGTATTGTGGAGTGAATCCGCACTTTGATGCCGTATTCACAACCAGAACTTTCTTTCCTTTCAAAGTTGACATATCAAACACCTCGCCATTAATATCTGTCACTTTAAACTGATGAATAGAATTGGTTTGGGCATGTATCATAATTAGAGGGAGTATTAAAAAAATGATTGAAATTAAATATCGCTTCATAGTAAATTGGTTTATTTAATTCATAAATAGTTTCTCTGAATGTTTCATTGAAACGAGAACAGGTGATTATCCGATAATAAGCAATCACTCTCTAATAACATCCTGGTTGGTAATAGTGTTCAAATGCACTAAATTAATTTATTAGAAAATATATTGGATCCTCTAAAAGTGCTTCAATCTGCTGAACGTAAACTTATTAGCTATTTATTAATGCTTCCAAAATTAAGAATATACATTTGTGTATACATCTGTGTAGTAATATTGTGCTGTGGAGGAGTTAATCAACGATTAGTTCGAAATCTAAATTTTGAGAAGTCATTTTTCTTCTAAATAGTTCCTCAAAATAGTCCATTATATAAATAAAACAATAGTTAACAACGCTATTCACTATACATTTGTTTACACAGGTAACAACAATAGTAATACAGAAGGTCTTTATTGTTATACAAATGTCATTATACAATTGTATGACAGCTTGTTTTCAATTGTGAACCTCTCATGTTAACATTTAATCTGAAGAGCATATTATTGTTATAAAATAGTACATATCAGTGCTTTATGAAGTATATGTAAATCTTTAAACAAGTATTCGAATAGGGTGGGGTATACACCATTCGTTAACCGTTAAATACACTGTAATTATAATACATATAAGTATGTATATCAAGTAATAAGCTCTTTAATATAAAGTAGTCATGTAGCTCACATATATCATCGTGGATAACAGTTGTATCTAAGCGTATAGAATTGTATACTTACAGATTACTTTTGTGCGATACAAATGTATTTCATTAGTGTTTTCTTTTGTAACTTATGTTTTGTACATTTGTATATCACATTTGTGTTCGATTAGAGTTTTGTTATTTTAAACATATCCTTATTATGAAAGACAGGATCAAGAAAATAATGGACAATGAGGACTTAACAGCATCAAAGTTTGCAGATCAGCTTGAGATCAACAGAGCTGTAGTATCTCATATATTAAATGGCAGGAATAATCCGAGCTTGGATGTTGTCATGAAGATACTCTCAGAAATGGATTACATTAATTCTGACTGGTTGTTGAGTGGTGAAGGTTCGATGTATAAAGAGGGATATACTCCTACAAAGCAAAAAGAGAGAGATTTATTCACTCAAAAGACAATAAACAGAGAGGAAGATACAGATGAAATCAACTATGTCAAGGAAAACAGCTTTAAAGACACTGAGAAAGCTTATAATAGCACTGAGAAACAGGCTATTCCTACCATTTATAGTAATACCAGGAAAGTGAAGGAGATAATTATCTATTATACTGATAACACATTCGAAACCTTTACACCCCATTGATTTTCTTTTTGTAACTTTGCAAACGATATTTTCGTGCGAATTGACTTTAGAAATACATCAATAATATAAAGGGATGAAACAACAATTAGATTTCAAAATAACTTCAAATGAACCTTTAAACGAACAAACATTTTTGTTGAAGGTTTCTCCACTTAATGGTGAACCTTTACAAGAGGTTGACCCAGGTCAGTTTGTCCAAGTTTTACTCTACGACTCCTCTGCACTTTTTCTGCGTCGCCCTTTCTCTATCAATTATATTGATAAAGAAACTAATGAAATGTGGCTCTTGATTAAAAATGTGGGTGAAGGCACAAAAAAGATAATAGAAATGAAAGAAGGCGACGTGCTAAACCTCCTTTTTCCATTAGGTAATACGTTTTCTATTCCTGAAGTGAATAAAAGAGTTTTACTTATTGGGGGAGGTGTTGGCACAGCACCCTTGTTTTTTCTGGGAAAGCGCCTCCAGGAAAGAGGTCTGCAACCTGAATTCTTATTAGGCGGAAGGTCTGCATCAGACATTACGCAGCTGGAAGACTTTAAAAAAACAGGCACTGTGTATGTCACTACTGAAGATGGAAGTATGGGTGAGAAAGGATTGGTTACTCATCACACTATTTTGAATGATAAAGATGGTAAACGCATTGATCAAATATATACTTGTGGTCCTAAACCGATGATGATTGCTATTGCTAGATATGCAACGGTTAATAAAATAGAATGTGAGGCATCGCTTGAAAATCACATGCCTTGTGGTTTTGGTGCGTGTCTTTGTTGTGTAGAGAAAACCAAAGAGCGAGGTAATGTGTGTGTTTGTACTGAAGGTCCAGTTTTTAATATTAATGAATTACAATGGATAGATTAAAAGTAAATATAGGAGAATTGGAATTGAAAAATCCAGTAATGACTGCGTCTGGTACTTTTGGATATGGTGCAGAATATTCTGACTTTATTGATTTAAGTCGTTTAGGAGGGATTTTTGTGAAAGGCACTACATTGGAGCCAAGACAAGGAAACGATTACCCTAGAATGGCGGAAACAGCCTCAGGCATGCTCAATTCAGTTGGTTTACAGAATAAAGGAGTTCACTATTTTGTTTCTGATATTTATCCAAAAATAAAAGAGTACGATACCAGTATCATTGTCAATGTATCAGGTTCTACTTTGGATGACTATGTTGAATGTACAGAAGCTTTGGTTGGATTAGATAAAATCCCAGCTATTGAACTCAATGTTTCGTGTCCAAACGTAAAAGAAGGTGGTATGGTTTTTGGTACGTCGTGTGTTTCTGCAGCTCAAGTGGTGAGAGAAGTTAGGAAGGTTTACGATAAAACACTGATTGTAAAATTATCGCCCAATGTAACTGACATTGCAGAAATTGCTTTAGCTGTAGAAGCTGAAGGAGCAGATAGCGTTTCGCTTGTAAATACTTTTTTGGGAATGGCTATAGATGCCGAAAAACGCAAACCAAAGCTCTCTACCATCACTGGAGGTCTGTCGGGACCCTGCATCAAGCCTATCGCTCTGCGCATGGTTTGGCAGGTGTATCAGGCTGTGAAGATACCTGTTATTGGTATGGGGGGGATTAGTAATTGGCAAGATGCCATTGAATTTATTCTTGCAGGCTCGAGTGCCATTCAAATAGGGACTTACAATTTTATCAATCCTGAAGTATCGATAGAGGTTGTAGATGGTATATTGGATTATATGGATAGGCACAACATCGACTCTATTAACGATTTGGTTGGAAAATTAGAATATTAAATGATTTTGCCACAAATAGTTGCGTTTTGCTTTCCTTTATTTGGTTTTTAGTGTAAAATTAGAGCATTGAGTGTTGTTTTATGCCTTATGTTTTGACATAATGAAAAAAACGTACTACTTTTGTCAAACTATAAAAACGGAATAATACAATTTTCAATAAACATGGCAAAACTAACTATACCCAAAGATTATTTTCCAATAATCGATTTAAAGCAAACCGAACTTGCTATTAAAAACATAAAAGATTTTTTTCAATCTAATCTCTCTTCAGAATTACGCTTGAGAAGAGTAACTGCTCCTCTTTTTGTAGAAAAAGGAACAGGTATCAACGATGATCTTACAGGCGTAGAACGTGCAGTTCAGTTTCCGATAAAAGATATGGACAACACAAGTGCCGAAATAGTTCATTCATTAGCAAAGTGGAAACGGTTGACCTTAGCCGATTACCAAATTGATAAAGGCTATGGTATCTACACAGATATGAATGCAATTCGTGCTGATGAAGAGCTGGGCAATATGCATTCTTTATACGTAGACCAGTGGGATTGGGAGTTAGTTATTGATGAGTCGGAACGTAGAGTAAGTTTCCTAAAAGAAATTGTTGTTAGAATATACGATGCTATGTTGCGCACCGAGTACATGGTGTTTGAGTTGTTCCCTTCTATAAAACCCATATTACCAGAAAAAATAACTTTTATTCATGCCGAAGAATTGTTGCAGAGATATCCAACACTAACACCTAAAGAACGTGAGGATGTTATTTGCAAAGAGTTTGGTGCAGTATTTATTATAGGTATTGGTGCAAACTTATCAAATGGTGAACCACACGATTTGCGCTCGCCCGATTACGACGATTGGACAACAGTGAACGAAGAGAACAGTGTAGGATTGAATGGAGATTTACTTGTTTGGAACTCTGTACTTGAAACAAGCATGGAGTTGTCTTCAATGGGTATTAGAGTTGATAAGGCAGCTTTGCTGAAGCAATTGGAACTAAAAAAACAAAACGACAGATTGTCACTATATTTTCACAGTAAGTTGGTAAATGATGAACTTCCTCTCTCAATTGGGGGAGGTATTGGACAATCACGACTGTGTATGTTCTATTTGCGCAAAGCGCATATTGGGGAGATACAATCGAGTATATGGCCCAAGGATATGCGTATAAAAGCGCGTGAAAATGGAATATTTTTGATTTAGCAAGATTAAACTTTTTTGTTGTGATGATGGATGTGAAAATTGAAGCGAGTTGGAAGGATAAACTGCAAAGTGAATTTAACAAACCCTATTTCAAATCACTTGCTGGTTTTATTCGAGATGAGTATAGCAATCGTGCAATATTTCCACCTGCAAAACTAATCTTCAATGCTTTTGATAAATGTTCTTTCGATAAAGTAAAGGTTGTGATTATTGGACAAGATCCTTACCACAATATTGGGCAAGCTAATGGTTTGTGTTTTTCTGTAAATGAAGGAGTGAAAATTCCTCCCTCGCTTATCAATATATATAAAGAAATAGAGAATGATTTAGGTAAATCTATGCCTAAATCAGGAAATCTGGACCATTGGAGTCAGCAAGGTGTGCTTCTTTTGAATGCTATACTAACAGTTAGAGCTAATAGTGCTGGTTCGCATCAAGGAAAAGGATGGGAACAATTTACTGATGCTGTAATAAGCACATTATCAAATGAGTGT
This sequence comes from uncultured Dysgonomonadaceae bacterium, assembly GCA_964640575.1. GTDB lineage: Bacteria > Bacteroidota > Bacteroidia > Bacteroidales > Dysgonomonadaceae > UBA2632. The sequence continues at coordinate 327 of CAZXGV010000070.1, read as the reverse complement.
AGCAACATAGTTTTTATGCTTTGGGGAAATTATGCACAACAAAAAGGCAAAGGTATAGATGCGAACAAACATTTAGTGTTGAAGTCTCCCCATCCTTCGCCACTTTCTGCCCATAGAGGTTTCTTCGGTAACAAACATTTTAGTCAAGCAAACGATTATTTAATTGAACACAACAAAAAACCAATAGATTGGTAACTCATCAATTTTAAAATCGTGCTTTTATATAAGAATTAGATAGAAAAAGCGACTTCAATATCTACACCGAAGTCGCTTTTGTATTTGTTGAGTAGTTGGCTAAAATTAGCCCTCATTATTCACATTTTAATT
>CAZXGV010000069.1:0-11679 GCA_964640575.1 uncultured Dysgonomonadaceae bacterium | reverse complement strand
AATTCATTCAATCTGTTCCTTTATCCAATTTGCAATATCGAGTAGTACCTCTGGCGAAATTGTCTGTTCAGTTTTTCCATACTCGTCAATTTCTCCGGTTGTGCTTTCTTGGAAAAGATGGTTGAGATGCGGGTAAGACTTGATGGTGTAGCGTTTGTTATTGGCACGCTTCAGTGCATCCTCTATTCCTTCGAGGTTGCTTTGATAGTTTACTTGCGTGTCGTTTTCTCCATTAATAGCCAATACAGGTATAGACAGTGTTTGAATGTACTGCAAAGGATCGATTGCAAGAAATTGTCTAAACCAAGGAGAAACTATTTTGGAAGTTGTCTGTTTTTTGAAAGCATCTTTCTGTACTTCTCCTTTTATTTCAGGAGCAAGGTGTTGCCACAATGTGTCCAAATCTTGTTGTAATTGATTGCGCTCTTCATCGCTACCTGCATACTCTTTCCACTCTAACACTTTTGAATATAAGTTGACTAAGATGCTATTGATGTGCTCTTTCTCTGTTTTCGCAAGTGTTGTTTTGTCAAACTCATGTTGATGTTGTGCTAAAACCAACTCTGTGCCTGTCACACCCAATCCTGCCATAAGTACTGCAAACTTCACATCTTCATTTTGGGTAGCTACCATTGATGCTATTATTCCACCTTCGCTGTGTCCAATTAGTCCAATGTTTGAGGAGTGAATATCTTCTCTTGTTTTTAGATAATTAATTGCTGCCTCTACATCCGCCGCAAAATCTTTTGTTGTTGCTGTGAAATATTCTCCTCCCGATTCACCAACGCCACGTTTGTCATATCTCAATACTGCTACTCTTTGTCGTGTTAAATAGTCTGCCAATACCCAGAAAGGTTTGTGTCCAAATATTGTTTCGTCTCTGTCGTTGGGTCCGCTTCCTGCAATAAGAATAACAACTGGAGATATTCTATTCTGCTTGGGTAATGTAAGTGTTCCAGCAAGTTCAATTTTTTCTTTGGTGTTTGGGAAAGTAACTTCCTCTATATCGTAAGAGTAGGGCTCTTTGGGCTCTTGTGGACGTAACAACTCTTTTTTGTCAGTTCGAGTTAGCACAACAGGGAATGGCATGCCACCTTGGGTAAATGTGCCTTTGATTGTGTCGTTGTTGAGTTTGCCTTGGTAAAATACTCCTAAGTTTGCCACAACAATTTCTAGTTGATTGTTTTTGAACGTTGTTTTTGTGGTAGGTATCCCAAAGGCTCCTTGTGTGGGACTATCCATAAGAGAGGAGTATTCAGAGTCTTGTTTTTCTATGTGAAAAACAACTTCGAGTTTCACTCCTTGTGCTTCGAGTGTTCCATGCCATGAACCAACAATAGCTTGAGAAAATAGGTTTGTTGCTAATAGTAATAAGATTGTAACGGTTGTTGTTGTTTTCATAAAAAAATATTGTTTGTATGAAGTAATCCAAATCGATGCGCTAAGATAGATAACTTTTGTCTTTTATGAGTATAAAAGTTTAGATAATCAACACTATATGATGTCGATATTACTTAAAGAGGAGTCGTGTAGGCTCATTTTGTTGATGAGACAGCTCTTTGAAACGATTGTTCTGTTTCTATTTGAAAATTAAAAGGATGTTTTGATACCTGTTAGATGTTTTTGTTATAAGTTTGTGAGTCAATAAAAAAAACAATGAGAATATGGAAATAGAAAATATAGAGATTAGTTATCTTACCCTTGAAGCCTTTAGAGAGTTGCTACCTTTTATGGCAGACTCCTACAAGCATATTTCCGATGAAATGTGGTCGGAGGACAAGATAAAGAAATTGATAGAAGTTTTTCCGGAAGGACAAGTTGCGATACTTGTGAATGGAGAAGTAGCTGGATGCGCTCTTTCTATAATAGTGGATTATAAAAAGTACGAGGATCATCACACCTATGATATAATAACAGATAACGAAAACTTTGGGACTCACACCTCTGATGGCGATATGCTATATGGTATTGAGGTGTTTATTCAAAAGGACTATCGTGGCTTGCGACTGGGGAGAAGGCTTTATGACTATCGTAAAGAGCTTTGTGAACAGCTAAACTTAAAAGGAATTGTGTTTGGTGGACGAATTCCCAATTATCACAGGTATTCGCTCGAGTATACTCCAGAGCAGTATGTAAGCAAAGTTCGTAGAAAGGAGATTCATGATTCTGTTTTCGATTTTCAAATGGCAAACGATTTTCATCCAGTAAAGATTGTGAAAGACTACCTGACTGGTGACGAAGCTTCAGGAAGCTATGGTGTAATCATGGAGTGGAAGAATATCTATTACGAAAAACCAGAAAAAAACCCTGTCTTTACTCAAAAGGTTGTCAGAGTAGGTCTTATTCAGTGGCAGATGCGTTTGTATAGAAACTTAGATGATGTGATGGAACAAGTAGAGTACTTTGTTGATACAGTTTCGCGTTATCAATCTGACTTTATTCTCTTTCCTGAGTTTTTTAGTGCTCCTCTTATGTCTGAATATAATCACCTTACAGAGTCGGGTGCCATTAGGGCTTTGGCAAAGTATTCAGAACCCATTATGCATAAGTTATCAGAGTTTGCAGTCTCATACAATATAAACATTATATCGGGGAGTATGCCCGAATTTAGAGATGACAGATTGTACAATGCAGGATATCTTTGTAGGAGAGATGGTACAACTGAGCGATATGAGAAAATACATGTAACTCCTGATGAAAAACGTGTGTGGGGGTTGCAGGGAGGTGAAAAGTTTCAAACCTTCGACACAGACTGTGGTAAGATAGGAATTCTTATTTGCTATGATGTGGAGTTTCCTGAGTTGAGTCGAATTATGGCACAAGATGGCATGGATATATTGTTTGTGCCTTTCTTAACAGATACACAAAATGCTTATTCGCGTGTAAGGAATTGTGCTCAAGCTCGTGCCATCGAAAACGAATGTTATGTGGCTATTGCTGGGTCGGTAGGCAATTTGCCTAAAGTTCAGAATATGGATATACAGTATGCACAGTCAATGGTGTTTACTCCATGCGACTTTGCATTTCCGGCTGATGGTATAAAAGCACAAGCAACTCCCAACACAGAAATGATATTGGTTGCCGACTTGGACTTAGATTTGTTGCGCGAACTTAACGAGTTTGGTAGTGTAACCAATTTGCGTGATAAGCGAAACGATATTTACGAAGTGAAAAGGACATCTGTTGCTAATGTGTGATAAAGAGGTGAGTGTTTTAACCGCATCTTGAAAACCATAAAACCACCAATTGTAAATATTGATTTGTGTGCAACAGCCCTTCTTCCTATTTAGTGAGTTTGCGAAAATTTTGGTGAATTTGGAATGAGTGAGAAAAACTCGGTGTAAATTAAGCAATAGAAATAATTATAAGCCATAGCAACTGACACTAGGACACATTTCATTTTTTAATAAGTGTGTTATTTATAATAAAATGATAAGCTGTAAAAGTAATTATATTTTTTGTATTTTTGTATCCACAAAATCAGGAGCTTAATTAAACTTGAAACTACCTCTCGATTTTATTACTGTTGTTTTTATAAAGTATATTTAGATGGATCATCTTATTAATAATTTAATCGATTTAGCATTTGCCGAAGATATAGGAGAAGGCGATCACACCACTCTTTGTAGTATTCCTAGCGGTGCTGTTGGGAAAGCCTCACTTGTAATAAAAGAGGCAGGCATAGTAGCAGGAGTTGATGTAGCTATAAAAGTGTTTCACAAGCTCGACCCACACATCAAGCTTGATGTTCATATAAAAGATGGCTCAAATGTTAAACCAGGAGATGTAGTCTTCACTGTGGAAGGAAAGGTGCAATCTATCTTGCAAGCAGAGCGACTAATGTTGAATATAATGCAGCGAATGAGTGGTGTAGCTACCGCAACTAATAGATACGTTGCTCTTATAGCAGGAACGGGTGCTAAGGTGTTAGATACGCGCAAGACGACACCGGGTATGCGTATACTTGAAAAACAAGCAGTGAAACTTGGAGGTGGAGAAAATCACCGAATTGGATTGTTTGACATGATTTTGCTGAAAGATAATCATATTGACTTTGCAGGGGGCATTAAAAGTGCTATATCAGGTGCAAATAACTATTTGAAAGAGAAAAACAAGTCATTGAAAATTGAAATTGAAGTTCGAGACTTGAACGAGCTTAATGAAGTATTGCGAGTGGGTGAAGTTGACAGGATAATGCTTGATAATTTCACGCCTGAGGCTACTAAAACAGCGGTAGAGCTTGTAAATGGTCGTGTAGAGTTGGAGTCGTCGGGTGGTATTACGAGTGAAACCATTAGGAGTTATGCTGAAGCAGGAGTAGATTTTATTTCAGTTGGTGCACTCACTCACTCGGTGAAGGGTCTTGATATGAGTCTTGTTGCAACAATTTAAACAATAGACAATGAATGTAAATAAAAACAAACAACTCTTGCTAGATAAGCGTTACATGCGTATGGCACTTATATGGGCTGAAAACTCTTATTGTAAACGGCGTCAGGTTGGAGCTCTTTTAGTGAAAGACAAAATGATAATCTCTGATGGATACAACGGTACACCATCGGGATTCGAGAATGTATGTGAAGATGAGGATAATGTGACAAAACCTTATGTGTTGCATGCTGAAGCTAATGCTATAACCAAAGTGGCGCGCTCAAATAATAGTAGCGAGGGTGCTACGCTCTATGTTACTTCATCGCCTTGCATTGAGTGTGCAAAGCTAATCATTCAGTCGGGGGTAGTACGTGTAGTGTATGCCGACTCATATCGTTTGAGCGATGGGGCAGAACTATTAAAGCGCGCAAACATTGAAATAGTTTCTGTTGATTTAGAAAATGAATAGCACAATGCTCTAACTGCTTGTTATTACCAAGCAATATTGTGTGAATATAATATATTGTATAGATGAACACCGGAAAAAGATTACAAGCGTGGACTCCTTTATTGATTGCTATTAGCATTGCTATTGGCATTTTTATTGGAAACACCTATTCTGTTTTCGACTTTAGTAGTGGAAGAACAAGGTCGAGTAAATTTAATTCAGTTCTTCGTTATATTGAAGAGTCTTATGTAGATACAATTGATATGTCAGCTTTTCTCGAAGATGCAATTCCGAGTGTTGTTGAGGGATTGGATCCTCACTCACGCTTTTTCACATCAGAGCAAATGTTGAGACTGACAGAAGATTTGGAAGGTCATTTTTCGGGTATTGGTGTGGAGTTCTATGTTCAACGAGACACTATTGTTGTTATGGGGATTGTGAATGGAGGACCTTCGGAAGCTGCAGGAGTAATGCCAGGCGATAGAATTGTTACTGTGAATGACTCATTAGTTGCAGGTAAAAATATAACTAATTCGGGTGTTGTTGAGAACTTGAGAGGTGAAAGTGGCACGAAAGTGGAGCTGGGTATTTATAGAAAGCCAAACCCAGAGTTAATTAAAATAACTGTTACGAGAGGAGAAATTCCGATAAGTAGTGTTGAAGCTTCATATATGATAACCGAAGAGATAGGGCTGATTAAAGTATTGAAGTTTGGAGGCAATACATTCAATGATTTTATTTCAGCTATTTCGAAACTCAAAAATCAAGGCTGTAAATCTTTTGTGATTGATTTGCGTGGCAATGAGGGTGGATATCTAGAAGCAGCTACAGCCATGACAAATGAGTTTTTGCCAAAAGGAGATCTTATAGTTTATGCTGAAGGTCGCAATTTTCCTCGTGCAGATAGTTATGCAACAGGAACAGGTACATGCAAAACGAACGATGTAGTTGTTTTGATAGATGAGTTGAGTGCTTCATCAAGTGAGATTTTTGCTGGGGCAATGCAAGATAATGATAGAGGGCTAATTATTGGGCGACGTTCTTTTGGTAAAGGATTAGTTCAGAGTCAGCGTTTGTTTGACGATGGTTCTGCAATGCGGTTAACTGTAGCTCGCTATTATACTGCTTCGGGAAGGTCTATTCAACGTAGTTACGAAAAAGGAAAAAATACGGAGTATGAAATGGAAGCTATATATCGTTTTATGCAAGGCGACTCAGCTGACACAGACTCTGTGGATGCTTCTAATATGACTCCATACAAAACAATGGGTGGCAGAACTGTTTACGGAGGGAAAGGCATTATGCCTGATGTTTTTATTCCTCGTGATTCTGTTGTTATGAATTCGTATTATAATTCGGTGATGAACAAAGGTTATGTGCAAGAGTATGCAGCATATTATACAGACTTAAATAGGACTAAGCTTCAGAGGTTTGAGTCGTGGGAAGAGTTGAATGAGTATTTAAAGAAGCAACCTTTATTGCTTAATCTTGTTAGTTTTGCAGACTCGAAGGGTATCCGAAGAAGACCTTATTTAATACATGAATCAAGAGATTTGTTAGAAAGTCTTTTGCGTGGATTTGTTGTAAGACATTTTTGGGGCTATGACGGATACTATCCAGTGTACTTTGAGTCGGATGCTCTGGTAAATAAGGCTGTTGAATTTTTAGAAACTGGTAAGGCTTCGCCAAATGCTATTGTAAATGAAGAGTACAAAGACTAATAAGTAAGGGAGGATAGTGGAAAAACAGGTATTAAGAGAAGATATTGAATTAGCAAAAAAAGGATATTCTGAAACAGATTTACGACGATATTCAGAACAGATTTTCCAGAAATTGACGCAGACTAAAGTTTTTGAAGAAGCAAAGTGTGTGTTGGCGTATTACAGTTTTAAAGGGGAAGTCTTTACGCATGATTTTATTGATGAGTTTGCTAAAGAGAAAAAAATAGTTCTTCCAGTTGTAAAAAAAGATATTTTAGTGCTCAGAGAGTACAGGGGGAAAGACAATTTGCTTATGTCTGACTATGGCATATTGGAACCTACAGGTCCCGACTTCACAGATTATTCACAGATTGATTTGGGAATAATTCCAGGAGTGATGTTTGATAGAAATTTATATAGGCTTGGTAGAGGCAAAGGATATTACGATAAGTTGTTGTCTCTTTTTGATGCTGTTTACTTGATTGGTGTCTGTTTTTCTTTTCAATTAAAAGATAAAACTCCAATAGAATCACATGATATTAGAATGAATTGTGTAATTTCACCAAATGAAATAATCGTATAACATTTAATTTTTTAAAGCGCATAAATCTAAGAAGGAGAATATAGAATAATACCACACACACAGCAGTGATATCCATATACGAAATTATATATTCAATGCGCACTTACTTAAAAAACATTTTATAATGGAGTTTTTTAAAAAGTTTTTATCTAAAATGGTTCTTCCACGTTCCATTGTCTTGTTTATCGATATACTAATACTGGCATCGTCTGTATTTATTATTCATTTGTTGTGGAACAGTTATGCAACTGTTTCTATACCTGTCAATGAACTGCTGTTAGTATTAGCACTACTTATGCTTATCAATGTGGCTGCTTTTGTCTCTTTTAAAACCTTTAGTGGTATATTAAGGTTTTCTGCTTTCGGCGATTTATCAAAAATTGTCTATGCCTTAACTTTAGGATATGCTTTAACGTACCTTTTTCTGAATATTTTAAAACTTTCGGGAGGAGTTTTTCAATTTAGTTGGGAGGTGGTCTTTTTGACTTATATATTGAATGTGGTTTTGATGGTTTTATCGAGAATTATTATAAAAGAGGTTTACGATTTGCTTTATGGTAGTTCGAGTGGTTATGTAAATGTATTTGTTTATGGAACTAAACTTCCAGCGATACGAATTGCGAAATCATTAGGAGGTGGTAATGAATTCAATTTTAAGGTCAAAGGTTTTATTTCAGATGAAGATCACATGGTAGGTAAAAACATCTTGGGTGTGAAAGTATTTGATACAAGTGAGGACTTGTTTAGGGCTCTGGAGCAGGAAAATATAAAAACTATAATTGTATCGCCTCATAAACTGAAAGAGATAAAAGACTCATACCTTTTAGATAAGTTTCTCGAAAGCTCCATTTCACTGACCACAACATTGCCTTTGAGCGAGTGGAGTAGTGAAAAGATGACCAAAAATCAATTTAAAGAAGTACAAATTGAAGATTTATTGCCTCGCAAAGAAATAGAAATAAATATGCAGAAGATAGCTGCTAACCTTGAGGGAATGCGTGTCATGATAACTGGTGCTGCAGGTTCAATTGGTAGTGAGATTGTACGACAGGTTGCAGTTTTCAATCCATATAGTTTGATATTGATCGATCAAGCTGAAACCCCATTACACTCTCTTCGACTAGAATTGAGACGTAAATGGAAAGAGGTGAAAGCAGAAACTATTGTAGCGGATATTGCTAATAGATCTCGTCTAGAAAAAATATTTAGAGATTTTCAACCTGATTATATTTTTCATGCTGCAGCATACAAGCATGTGCCTATGATGGAGGAGAATGTATCGGAGGCAATACAAACCAATATTCAAGGCACTAAAAATTTAGCTGATTTGGCTGTGAAATATCATGCATCAAAGTTTGTTATGGTTTCAACTGACAAGGCAGTTAATCCTACCAATGTAATGGGGTGCTCAAAACGTATATCTGAAATATATGTTCAGTCGTTAGCCAAACATATCAAAGATCAGGACATTAGCACAGTGCAGTTTATTACAACAAGATTTGGAAATGTCTTAGGTTCTAATGGTTCGGTGATACCTTTCTTTAGGGAGCAGATAAAAAATGGCGGTCCTGTTACGGTGACACATCCTGAGATAACACGCTATTTTATGACTATTACTGAAGCTTGTCAATTGGTGCTTGAAGCTGGTTCGATGGGAGAAGGAGGCGAGATTTTTATATTTGATATGGGTGAACCAGTTAAAATATTAGATCTTGCAAAAAGAATGATACGTTTATCGGGACTTCAAGATAGGGTTAAAATAGAGTTTACTGGTTTGCGTCATGGCGAGAAACTTTATGAAGAGTTGTTGAGTTCTGCAGAGCATACAAAGCCTACAAAGCCTACACATAATGATAAAATAATGGTAGCAAATGTGCGTGAATATGAGTATGCAGAGGCTAATAAACTTATTACTGACCTGATAGATAAATCTTTCTTATATGATGAAATGGCAAGCGTTGCTGCCATGAAGGCAATTGTCCCAGAGTTTAAGAGTGTTAACTCTCTTTTTGTGAGCATTGATGATTCAAATGTAAAACCTAATGCTATAAGTGTTTAGTAGTCACAACTCTAAAAGACGCAGGTGTTGAGTTCTATGTTCTTGAATTTGAATATAAAAAGAGAATATGGTGTCTGATTTGTTCTTTTATTATTCACGTTTATAGTTTTGCGTAGATACAAGATGTTGCTTTCCGTTGCTATAAAAGAATTATCTTAAAAGGTCAATAGCAAAGCTGATACATTAATAAGACCAAATATCCACAATTGATAGTGTGAAAAATGGGTTTAGAAACTGGAACATTTCTGATTACTATCTGCTAATGCAAATGATGATAGCGGCGCAATGGATTGCATGGGTTAATTTGACAGTTGCAAATTGTAAAGTTTCGTATAGAAGCCCCCTTTTTCATAGAGTACATCGTGTGGACCTTTCTCTACAATTTTTCCTTCATGAATAACATAGATTTCATCTGCATTTTTTATTGTTGAAAGGCGATGAGCAATTACAATAGTAGTTCTGTTTTTCATCAATCGTTCTAAAGCCTCTTGAACTAATTTTTCTGATTCAGTGTCTAAAGCTGAGGTTGCTTCATCAAGAATTAATATTTGTGGGTTTTTTAGTATTGCTCTTGCTATACTTATACGCTGGCGCTGGCCTCCTGACAGTTTCCCACCACGATCGCCAATGTTAGTATCATATCCTTTCTGAGTTGCTATTATAAATTCATGCGCATTGGCAATTTTTGCAGCCTCTGTCACTTCTTCCAAAGTTGCCTTATCAACGCCGAAAGCAATGTTGTTAAAGAAACTGTCGTTAAAAAGGATTGCTTCTTGATTGACATTCCCCATCTGAGAGCGTAGGTTTTTTAAGGATAATTCTTTTATATTTATAGAGTCAATTTTTATTTCTCCTTTTTGTATATCATAAAAACGAGGCAGCAGATCGACCATGGTTGATTTACCTGATCCAGATTGCCCAACGAGTGCAATTGTTTTACCCTTGTCGATTTTTAAACTCATTCCTTTTATAACCCAATCATTTTGATATTTAAACCAGACATCTTTAAACTCAATGTTTTTTTGGAAGTTTATTTCCTTAGGGTTCGTTTTTTCTATAATACTATTTTCGGCATCTAATATTTTATCGATACGCTCCATTGATGCCAATCCTTTTTGAATAGCATAAGAGGCTCTTGTAAGATCTTTTGCCGGATTGATAATAAGATAGAATATGGTGAGGTAATAGATAAACACAGAAGCGTCGAGCAAAGAATTGTTTTTGAGAATTAATGAACCTCCAAACCATAAAACTATTGCTATGGTGATAGTACCTAACAACTCACTCATTGGGTGTGCCAAATATTGACGGCGAGCTATTCGATTCGACATCTGTCTGAACTCATCACTTCCTTTGTGAAATCTATCCGATATTTTTTGTTCGGCATTGAAAGCCTTTATTATACGTAGTCCTCCGAGTGTTTCCTCGATTTGAGACATCAGTTCTCCCCATTTGTTTTGTGCTTCAAACGAGCTTCTTTTTAGTTTTTTACCTACTGTGCCCATTATATATCCCATTATTGGCAATAGAACAAAAACAAAAAGTGTGAGTTGCCAACTTATAAGAAGCATGGTCGTTAAAAATACAACAATCATTATTGGGTTTTTTAGCATCATCTCAAGTGAGCTCATCACTGAGGTTTCAACTTCGTTTACATCGCCTGACATTCGTGCCAAAATATCTCCTTTTCGCTCTTCTGAGAAAAAGGCAATAGGTAAGTCAAGTATTTTATCATTTATATTGTCTCTAATGTCTTTTACTACACCAGTGCGAATGGGGACAACATAGTATGTGCTTAAAAATGCTGCTCCTGTTTTTAAGGCAGTCATTATTATTAGTACAACAGCTAATGTAAAGAGTACGAATCCTGCTCCATTTGTATTTATTAAGTCGCCTATATACCAATATCCATTGTTCTTTGCTATATCTAACATTGAAATGTCGGGAGTATTCCAGGGTATAAAATCAAAAGCTTCGGGCGTTGTCTTAAATAGTATTTGTAATATAGGTATAATCAGAGCAAATGAAAATACGTTTAATAGGGCATTTATTACATTAAATATGAGATTCAGAATAATGTAATTCTTATAAGGAGGAAGAAATCTTTTGGCTATTCTAATAACACCGTTCATATCAACTGTCTTTTTTTAATGTGTAAATGTGTTTGTTACTTTTTTAGAATCCTTTTATTTGAGGGTGCAAGGTACTTATAAATCGGGAAATATCATTATTTCGGGAGCTGCTAATAAAAGACCTAACATTATTTTATAAAAATGATGAGCTGACTCTGCCTTATTAGACTGCTTATAGTATGATAGTTAACCTCTCTTTAATGCTTCTAAGTTTAAGAGGCAGTTAATTTTCTTTGTGAATCATTTGGTGCTTTGATAAAAAGAGTCTACTTTTGCACCCGCTTTTGAAGATAGAAGCATTTGAAGGTTTGAAAAGCGATTCGAACTTCTTTTAAAATAAAACTTCAAATCATTTGGTGCTTTCAAAAAGTTGTATTACTTTTGCA
>CAZXGV010000068.1:0-11881 GCA_964640575.1 uncultured Dysgonomonadaceae bacterium | reverse complement strand
TTCTCTTCGGGTCTATCTTTCACAGAATCAAACAAAGCGTTAAAACTTTGAGCAATTTGTTTATTGCTACCCGATGTTCTTATTTTATGACCAAAACGCAGAATGAATGTATTGAGCGCTTCCAACTTCTCTGGATCGGGAAGGTCGTGAACTCTATACACAAATGTTTTTGCTTTTCTATTAGACCCAACCCTACCAACATCTTCTGCCACTGTACGATTTGCCAGCAGCATAAACTCTTCGATAAGATGATTGGCTTCTTTCATCTCAGTGAAATAGACTCCAAGCGGTTTTCCCTTTTCATCCAAATTGAAACTTACTTCGTGACGCTCAAATCCAATTGCTCCGTTAGCAAATCTGCGCTCGCGCAATTGTTTTGCTAGGTTATTCATAGTGAGAATCTGTTTACTATGTCCGCCCTTTTCAGTCTCAATTATCGTTTGTGCCTCTTCATAAGCCATTCGCACATCCGATTTGATGACAGTCTTAACAATCCGATGTTTAAGAACATGAGCTTTGTCATTCATTTCAAATATGACTGAAAAACAAAGTTTTTCCTCATTGGGGCGCAACGAACACAATTGATTGCTCAATCGCTCAGGCAACATAGGAATGGTTCTATCTACCAAGTAAATAGAAGTTGCGCGTTTTTGCGCCTCTTCGTCAATAATATCGCCTGGTTTCACATAGTGCGTAACATCGGCAATATGAACCCCCACTTCCCAAGTTGTTGAGGTGAGTTGCTTGATGGACAAGGCATCATCGAAGTCTTTCGCATCAGCAGGGTCGATAGTCATTGTAAATGTGTTGCGCATATCTTCGCGCTTCGCAATTTCTGCTGGGGTGATACCTGCCGATATTTTTTCGGCTGCTTTCTCTACGTTCTTTGGATATTCGTAAGGCAAGCCATACTGCGCCAAAATAGCATGCATCTCGGTTGTATTTTCTCCAGCTTCGCCCAACACATCCAACACCTTACCGATAGGATTATTAGCTCTTGCGGGCCACTCAATAATCTCTACTACAGCCTTATCTCCTGTTTTTCCGTTCTTCAAATTTTCCTTCGGAATAAAAATATCGTTAGCAAGAATTCTGCTGTCAAGCACAAGAAAACCAAAATCTTTTTGCACTTCAAGCGTGCCAACAAAACGAGCCTCTGTGCGTTTCAGTATCTCTATCACTTCCCCCTCAGTTTCAGTACGCCTTCGTTTTGCAAAAAGTTGAACACGCACTAAATCGCCATTCATGGCATTCATAGCATTGCGTTCAGAGATATATACTATATTGGCTTCGTCGTTGGGGACAAAAAAGTTTTTACCATTACTTCTGCGTTCAAATCGACCTTCCAATACAGGTTTACGATTGTTTGCTTTATATCTTCCACGTTGTGTTTCGAGCAACAAATCATCGTCGCGCATTTTATCTAACACAAAGCGTAAAGTTGTTCTTCTCTCTTCGTCCGACACTTGTAATGCAGCCGATATCTGTTTGTAATTGAATTGTTTATTAGGATTGTCATTCAAGAATTGAATAATTTCTGAAATCAACTCTTTCTTCTTGCGTTTTCTCACGGGTTTTTCGGGTTTGTTTTTCTTTCTCATAAATTTTCAGTTTAGTATAAATGCAAAGTAACAAAATTTTATTTACCATCAATCATTTTCGATGCATTTATTTGTTGTGGATACAACTCTTAAAAAACATCCATAGTGTGCTATTGTTCATTCTCAAATGGATTAGGTATTCTTTAACCCCGTTTTAAGACTACATAGTCTGTTTCTTTCCAAAACCATCCGATTTTCTCCATTTTATGATTATTTTTGCACAACACATTATTATAAGAGTATCAAAATGCAAAAGAGAATCCTCATCACTGGCGCAAGTGGTTTTATTGGCTCGGCACTTGTAGCAAAGGCTTTAGAGCAAGGCTACGAAACTTGGGCTGGTGTTCGCGCCAGTAGCAACCGAGACATGCTGCAAGACCCACGTATCAATTTTATTGACTTGGACTATGGAGACACAGACAAACTCACAAAACAACTGACATCATTTGCTAATGAAAATGGAAAGTTTGATGCCATTGTACACATTGCAGGAATCACCAAAGCAATAAGAAAAGCAGATTTCAATAAAATAAACTATCTCTATACAAAGAAATTTGTGGATGTGTTAATCGCAACAAATATGGTTCCCAAAACCTTTGTTTTTATGAGTTCATTAGGCGCAATAGGTGTGGGTGACGAGGTGAGCTATACACCAATGAAATGCGACCAAGCCCCCAATCCGAACACACTTTACGGACAAAGCAAGCTATTGGCAGAAAACTACCTTAAAAGTATTCCCCACTTTCCTTATGTAATATTACGTCCCACTGGCGTGTATGGACCCAATGACAAAGATTATCTAATACTTATGAAAGCAGTTAAAAGCGGAATTAACGTGGGTGCAGGATTTAAGAAACAGATACTCTCTTTTATTTATATCGATGATTTAACTGATATTGTTTTCACTGCCCTTGACAAAAACATTGCTCGCAAAGAGTATTTTGTATCGGATGGCAACAGCTATACTGACGATGAGTTCAACAAGATTGTACAAGTTGCGCTAAACAAAAAACGAGTGCTTCGATTAAAAATCCCTTTATTCATCGTAAAACCAGCTTCGTATGTCAGTGAAAAGATTGGCGAACTACTCAACCGACCCGTTACATTCAATACGGATAAATACAAAATAATGAAACAACGCAATTGGGCGTGCGATATTACCCCTTTGAAAAAGGAACTTGACTTCGTTCCTAAAGTTCACCTCGACGAGGGAGTAGAGAAGACCATAGCATGGTACAAAGAAAAAGGGTGGTTATAAATCCTTAATATAAAGGACACTATATCATTTTATTTGATTCTCTTCTGTTATAACTTATAAATTCACTATTTTTGCCCTTATTAATCAAAACATTAAAAATGAAAATAGCAATTATAGGTTACGGAAAAATGGGTCGCGAGATTGAGAAAATATGTCGTGAAAGAGGTCATTCTATTGTTTGCACTATAGATATGAACGAAGAAGATAAGTTTGAGTCGGATGAATTTAAAAGTGCAGATGTTGCTATTGAGTTCTCTGCTCCCGAAAGCGCATTGAATAATTACAAAAGTGCCTTTGCAGCCAACGTTCCAGTAGTGTCGGGCACAACAGGATGGTTGGACAACATAGACGAAGTGAAACAAGCATGCGAACAAGAAGGACAAACCTTCTTCTACGCTTCCAACTTTAGCTTGGGAGTAAACATACTGTTTTCAGTGAACAAGTACTTGGCAAACATTATGAATGAATTCCCTGAATATAACGTGCACATTGACGAAACACACCACATCCATAAATTAGATGCTCCGAGTGGCACTGCACTCACAATTGCCGATGGCATATTGGAGTCGATAGAAAGGAAAAAACAATGGAAACTGGACAAACAAGACAATAATGATGATTTACAAATAAATTCATTTCGCGAAGGCGAGGTTCCTGGTATCCACACAATAAAATATGAATCGGAAATAGATTCAATAACACTATCACACGATGCTAAAAGTCGCAAAGGCTTTGCATTGGGAGCGGTGGTGGCAGCAGAGTTTACTGCTAAAAAGAAAGGTTTTTTGGGAATGAAAGACATGTTGCCCTTTTAGTTTACTGCATTAAGCTTCGATACATAAAAAATATCATCAGACCATTTAGTTTACAATTACAACAACTATGACATTAAAAGAAAGAATATCAAACACATCACGCCGCCAGTGGACATGGTTTACAGTAGCCTCTACTGCATTGCTACTTTTCAGTATATGGGCTAGCAACTTGTGGCTCTTATTATTTTTGTTTTTGCTGTTGGATATCTACGTTACTAAATTTATACCGTGGACATTTTGGAAAAAAGCAAAGAACCCCACTGTTAGGAAAGTAATGGAATGGGTGGATGCAATCGTGTTTGCTTTGATTGCTGTTTATTTTATCAATACATTTTTCTTCCAAAACTATCAAATTCCTACCTCATCGCTCGAGAAATCGTTGTTGGTGGGCGACTTTCTATTTGTAAGCAAAATGAGTTATGGTCCTCGTTCTCCAATGACACCACTCTCTTTTCCATTGGCACAACACACCATGCCGGTTGTAGGTGGCAAATCGTACATTGAGAAACCGCAATGGAAATACAAGCGATTGAAAGGATTTGGAGAGGTGAAACGCAACGACATTGTTGTGTTTAACTTCCCAACTGGCGACACTGTGGCAACAAACAGGCAGGACATTGATTACTATGTGCTATCGGCATACAACTCGAATGGAAGTGAAGGAGTTAAATCGGACAAGCGAACTTATGGCGAAATTGTGTATCGTCCAGTTGACAGGAGAGAAAACTATGTGAAGCGTTGTATTGGACTGCCAGGCGAAACAATTGAACTAAGAGACGATGCTGTCTTTATCGACGGGAAATCTATACCCAATCCCAAAATGGCGCAACACAACTACATGATACAAACAGATGGATCAAATATCTCGCCAAAAGTGTTTTCTGATTTAGGCATCAATATAGCTGACTATGCAAGCGATGATATGACTGGACAGCGTGTACAAGATTTATCTTTCGCCGATAGTTTAAGTATGGCACAATTGGGACTAAAAAACGAGAATGGTAATAAAGGGAAGCTTTATTACAGCATTCCGATGACCGATGAAATGGTGAATGAGATGAAATCAAAACCATTTGTGTGGACAATAGTCAAAGAAAACGAACCTGCAGGATCGAGTCTGTACTATCCGCTCGACTATCAACAAAACTGGACGAGAGATACCTTTGGTCCTCTTTGGATACCAAAGAGAGGAGCAACTATCAATTTCGATAGCGATACTGAATATAAAGTTGCTGCTTACGAACGTTGTATCAAAAATTACGAAGGCAACGACTTTGCCTATCACGACGGAAAAGTATTCATCAATGGAGAGGAGACCAACTCTTATACCTTTACAATGGACTACTACTTCATGATGGGCGACAACCGTCACAACTCTGCCGACTCGCGTGTATGGGGCTTCGTTCCCGAAGATCACGTAGTGGGTCAACCTTTACTGATTTGGTTGTCACTAGAAAAAGACAAAGGCTGGCTGAATGGAAGAATACGTTGGAACAGACTCTTTAGAAGTGCGAAAAAATAATGCAACGAGTGCTTCTGTCATCGCTTTATCTTGCTCCTGTTCAATATTACAGTAAGCTGTTCAGTGCACCAGAAGCTGTAATAGAGACAGACGACAACTATCAAAAACAATCGTATCGCAACCGCTGCACCATTGCAGCGGCAAACGGTCCGTTGTCGCTGAGCATTCCTGTAGAGAAACCCAAAGGTGTGAAGATAAAAATGAGAGACATCAAAATTGCCGAACATGGCAATTGGCAACATTTTCATTGGAATGCAATAATATCTGCCTATAATTCATCTCCTTTCTTTGAATACTATAGAGACGACTTCTCTCCCTTTTATGAAAAAAGGACGACCTTTCTTTTCGACCTCAACGAAGAGATGCGTAGTTTAGTATGTCGTTTGTTAGAAATTGACACACCCATTAGCTACACTAAAAGCTTTGTAGAAAAGGCGGACACGCATACATTAGACCTCAGAGAAAGCATCCACCCGAAGAGAGATTGGCGAAAGAAAGACAAACAATTTGTAGCAAAACCTTACTATCAAGTGTTTTCGGAAAAGCATCCATTTATCGAAAATTTGAGCATTATCGATTTGCTGTTTAATATGGGAAATGAGGCGCGACTATATCTATCTTAACTTGCCCATATTTAGTGCAACAAAAATCAAACCACTAAGATGCACTAGACGTGCCAGCTTTCCTTGTTAATATGCCTTATTCTTATGCTGAATGCAATAATTATCCCATAACTTAATTGTGGTCAGTGATTAGTCTATTGTTGTTAATCGTTAGGCTTCGAAGCCTCTAACCACTAACCATCGATCTTATTCCCGAGCTTTTGGAATCTATCAAGCACTACCAAAAATCTTTTCTAAACATTTCTTCCACGGAAGATTTCAGCAACAACACTTGAAACTTGAATCTTCGGTCGAAGATTTGACGAAACAGTGTTGAAAATCGAATCTACCACGGTTTTTCTGAGAAACAACAGTTGAATTTCAAATCCTTGATAGTTTTTCTCTCAACAGAGAGTCGAAACTCAAATCTTCTGTGAAAGATTTAACAAACGAGAGAGAAAAATCAGATTGTTTTCAATTTCTCCTCCATTTATCTCCCGAAAATCCAATTTACTTGAAAAAAAAACGCATTTGTGCTTTTCTAAACATTTCTTCAATGGAAGATTGCATTTTCATCTCTTGTTCGTCCAATCTTCGACGGAAGAAATGTTTTTGCTCTCTTTTTCGGCATATCTTTGCAAAAATCTGGAAGGAAGAGGTTTTTAGGTGATAATTTTCAGCAGTGGGTGCAAATTGCAATCGATAAATGTAGCATGAATTGGTGTGGGATATAGAAATCAACGCCTATCGCTCGGGTTGTTTGTGGTGATCAGCAAAACTGACTCTTGCAACAGCAATCTATCTGCGAGCTGACTTTTTTCCTCTGTTCAATGAATAATCTTCGGCGAAAGATGTAAAGAACAATGCGAGATAACAATTCTTTCTTATCGAAGAGAATAAATTCCACTTTCCCATTATTTTTATGTAAATTTGCACTTAAAATAGATAGACACAATGAACAATAAAGATCAAGTAAGAGTACGATTTGCCCCAAGCCCAACAGGTCCACTACACATAGGTGGTGTGCGCACAGCTTTATACAATTACCTTTTTGCAAAACAACAAGAAGGTAAATTTATTCTCCGCATCGAAGACACCGATTCAAAAAGATTTGTGGAAGGTGCTGAGGAGTATATCGAAGAAACTTTCGAGTGGTTAGGTTTACCCTTTGACGAAGGTCCTAAAGCAGGAGGCAAATATGGTCCCTATAGACAATCGGAACGCAAAGCCAGATATAAGCAGTATGTAAATAAATTAATAGACGCTGAGGCGGCTTACTTCGCTTATGACACACCCGAAGAGTTGGATGCAAAGCGCAAAGAAATCAACAATTTTCAATACGATGCATCCACACGCATGCAAATGCGCAACTCTCTTTCACTCTCGTTGGAGGAGATGGAGGAGTTAATCGAAAAGGACACACCTTACGTTGTTCGCATAAAAGTAGAGCCAAACATTGACATCACTGTAAATGATTTAATTAGAGGTGAAGTAGTTGTCAACTCCTCTATATTAGACGATAAAGTTATTTTCAAATCGTCAGACCAATTGCCTACTTATCACCTTGCCAACATTGTGGACGACCACCTAATGCGAATCACGCATGTAATAAGAGGCGAAGAGTGGTTGCCCTCTGCTCCACTACACGTTTGGATGTACAAAAGCCTCGGTTGGGAAGACACAATGCCACAATTTGCTCACTTACCCCTGTTGCTGAAACCCGAAGGTAGTGGCAAGCTAAGCAAGCGCGACGGCGACCGTCTTGGTTTCCCCGTGTTCCCACTCCAATGGATTGACCCAGAAACTAACGACATTTCGTCGGGATATCGTGAAAGTGGATATCTGCCCCATGCTGTTGTCAACTTCTTAGCACTGCTAGGTTGGAATCCGGGTCACGACGAAGAGATAATGTCGCTTGACAAAATGATTGAACTATTCTCTTTCGATAGATGTAGCAAAAGTGGTGCGAAATTCGATTATGAGAAAGCGAAGTGGTTCAATCACGAATACATTCAACGCACTGCTGACAAAGAATTAGAAAAACTTTTCAGACCTATTCTAGATGCTAAAAAAGTAACTGCATCAGAAGAGTATGCAGAAAAGGTAATTGCATTGGTTAAGAACAGAGCCTACTTTATCGAAGACTTTTGGGAGCAAGGAAGTTTCTTTTTTGAAGCACCCACAGAGTTTGATGACAAAACAGTTAGAAAACGTTGGAGAGAAGATACTCCACAACAGATGACTGAATTGATTAAGGTGATTGAAGGGATCAAGGATTTTTCAAGAGAAAATCAGGAGACAGTGGTAAAAGAGTGGATCAAGTCGAATGATCTTCAGATGGGACAAATAATGAATGCCTTCAGGTTGTCACTTGTGGGAGCAGGAAAAGGTCCGCACATTTTTGATATCACATCGCTAATAGGAAAAGAGGAGACTATTAATCGATTACAAAAAGCAATTAAAACTATCCATAAAGATTAACCGTTTGTATTTGTATGTATAACGTAGCTATTTCAATCTATTCTTTTTTCATGCGGATGATAGCGCCTTTTCACAAAAAGGCAAACTTAATGGTTCAAGGTCACAAAGAGACCTATGAAATTTTAAAAAAACAAATTGATCCTAGTAGCAAATATGTTTGGTTCCACGTAGCCTCATTAGGCGAATACGAACAGGCACTACCCATGATTGAGACAATCAGAAGCGAAAAGCCACACTATAAAATTCTACTCACCTTTTTTTCTCCTTCGGGATACGAAGTTCAGAAGGACAACCCGTTGATGGACATTGTCTGCTATCTACCTTTTGATAGAAAAAAGAATGTAGAACGGTTTCTCGATTTGGCACAGCCAAATATAGCCATATTTGTAAAATATGAATTTTGGTATAACTTTATTCATGGACTTTATCAGAGAGATATTCCCGTATATCTGATTTCTGCCGTGTTTCGTCCCAATCAACTGTTTTTCAAACCATGGGGAGGAATTTTTAAAAAGATACTCTACTACTACACCCATATCTTTGTTCAAGACAGGGGCTCGCGCAGCCTTATCAGGAATCAAGGTTTGAACAATGTGACAGTGATGGGCGATACGCGAATGGATAGAGTAATTCAAATTAAAGAAAATGCACTGGATCTTCCCATTGTTGAAAAATTCGTAAATTTAAAAAACAGTCAAAGCGTACTTGTGGCTGGGAGTTCGTGGCCCGAAGACGAAACTTTGCTCATCAACTATTTCAACAAGCATGCCTACTTAAAGCTCATTATTGCACCACACCTTATCGACGAGGCTCACTTAAAACAGATTGAAGCCAAACTAAAAAGAACCCATATTAGATATTCAGAGGCATCCGAAGTGGACACACGTAATTATGACTGTCTGATTATCGACAACTTCGGATTACTATCCTCTATCTATCGCTACGCAGAGATTGCATACATTGGTGGTGGATTTGGGGCAGGCATTCACAACCTACCCGAAGCCGCTGTACATAGCATTCCAGTAATATTTGGTCCTAATCACAGCAAATTCATCGAAGCCAAAGAGCTAATGAGAAAGGGTGGTGGATTTACTGTTTCCAACGAAACAGAATTGAATAAAGTATTGAAAAACTTTGTAACATCCCCCGAAGACCTTGAAATTGCAGGAGAAAGAGCTGCCGAATACGTCTATGAAAGTTCGGGAGCTACAAAAAGAATTGTTAATAAAATTGCATTTTAAAGATATTATCGGCTATCTTTGAGAGAGCTTATTTAAACTTTCTCCTTGCTTAATGTTTTAATATGTACATATAAATCCATCTTGGATAAAATAAACAACATGAAAAAACTAAAGTCGAAATATCGTATAAGAATGCGGGTCTATATTCCGCTTATTTTCATTCTTGCTACATTGCTTATCACATACGTCTTTCCCCGACAAGGAAGTTTTAAATACAACTTCAATGAGGGTCGTCCGTGGAGATATGGCTTGTTGACAGCTCCCTTTGATTTCCCAATATTCAAATCGGCTCAGCAACTACAGCAAGACCAAGATAGCATCCTTGTTTTCTACGAACCTTATTATAAAATAAACAGAGATGCACAAATAGAAGCCATTGCCAACTTTGATGCCGATTCAAACTTAGATCCCTCTTTATCCAATTTGGAGCGATCGTACATTGGATATATTAGAAACAAACTGGAGGAAATATATAGTAAAGGAATAATTAGTAGTACTGAATACGACAAACTATTAGCTTCTAAGAAAAAAACAGTGCGCTTGCGTCAAGACAAAGAGGCAAAAACAAGAGAAGTAGAATCTTTTTTCACATTTAAATCTGCCTACGAAGCCATTGTTAACGAAGCACCACCATCACTGGATAAGAATAAAATTAAAAGTGCTGATGTAAACAACTATTTGCAAGAGAACATTGTGTATGATGCAAGCACCTCGGAAAAAGCTAAAAGTGAATTCATACAACAAGTATCTCCCACATTGGGTATGGTGCAAAAAGGGGAACGAATAATTGGTGAAGGCGAAATTATTGACCATAATATTTATAACATTCTTTCGTCTCTCAAAAAAACAACAGAAGATCGTACAGGAGAAACAGGCAGATCGAATTTGACTGTCTTAGGAGAGTTCTTCCTCATTGCACTCCTCATGGGTTCTTTTTATATGTTCCTCCTCTTTTTCAGGTTAGAAGAGTATAGAAACAGGAAACATGTAACTTTCATGGTACTGGTCATCACTACCTTTGTGGTACTAACTGCAGTAAATGTCAAGTACAACCTGTTCAATGTGTACATCATTCCTTATGCGATTGTCACCATTCTCATCCGAACATTTATTGACTCAAGGACAGCATTAAACGCCAGTTTAATCACCATTCTGCTATGTGCACTCATGGTGTCAAACACCTTCGAGTTTATATTACTTCAAGTAGCAATCACAATGATATGTATTTTCAATCTAAAGGAGTTGACAGAACGCTCACAGCTGATTCGCAGTTCATTCATCATACTGCTGGCTTACGTACTGGTTTATGCAGCTTTGGTATTGGCACAAGAGGGCGACATAACAATGATTAGTTGGGAGTATCTTATCTATTTTTTCATCAACTTTATCTTTATCACTTTCTCTTACCTACTTGTCTATATGGTAGAAAAATCTTTCGGATTTATATCGGGTGTGAGTATGGTTGAATTAGCAAATATAAACAAACCAGTTTTGCGTCAACTATCAGAAGAGGCTCCTGGCACATTTCAACACTCCATGCAAGTGTCTAACCTTGCTGCTGCTGCTGCCATCGAAATTGGAGCAAACCCATCATTGGTAAGAACAGGTGCACTCTATCATGATATCGGAAAATTAGAAAACCCCGCTTTCTTTACAGAGAATCAATCACCTGGAATGAATCCTCATGCTGGACTTCCATTCGAAGAAAGTGCACGTATCATCATAGATCACGTTCGTTTAGGGGTAAGAAAAGGTCGTAAAGAGGGCTTACCACAGCAAATTATCGATTTCATTCAAACTCATCATGGTAACAGTACACCAAAATACTTCTATAACTCGTGGAAGAATGCCAATCCCGATAAAGAGATAGATAGTGCAGCATTTTCATATCCTGGTCCCAACCCATTTACCAAAGAGACTGTCATTTTGATGATGGCAGACACAGTGGAAGCAGCCTCGCGGAGTCTTACTGAATATAACGAAGAGTCGATTAGTAAGCTGGTGAACAAATTGATAGATTCGCAAATGGAAGAAGGATTGTATCACAGAGCACCCATCACTTTCCAAGAAGTAGATACAATAAAACAGCTTTTTATCGAAAAGCTTCAAACAATTTATCATTCACGGATTGTTTACCCAGAGTTGCAAGAAAAAAAGAAGTCACACAAAACGGGTACAGCACTGAATGAAATTTGAGGTTTTGTGAATAATTAATGTGTAGTGTATAGTTTTATTGTCTTTTCAATTGATCTTTAAAATTACACATTAAAAGAGCCTGCCCGTGAAATGGGTTGTTAACTTTGTGTCGCTACCCCTTTACCACAACCAATATGTCACAATATAAACTAGCTCTCCTACCTT
>CAZXGV010000067.1:0-12154 GCA_964640575.1 uncultured Dysgonomonadaceae bacterium | reverse complement strand
TGTATATCTAATAATTATACTTTTAGAGGGTGATGCGTGTCGAAGTCAGGAGAAAACAGAACTCTTCGTTAAAAACCATGTTAAATCAACTATTAAACAACTATTTGAAACAATAACACAAATATTAATCTCTTATTATTGTTTTCACAAATGAGTAGTCACACATGCTGTTCAGATATAATAATAGCTAATAAATATAACTTAAATAGAAAACCTTTTCACCACTTACAATGTTTAAAAAAATGTGCACTAACAAAGTAAGTTTGGTGCAATAAACATTTAACAATTTAAGCCAAATGCCTTTTAACTCACTTGACTTTGCTGTTTTCTTACCTATTGTCTTTTTTCTTTATTGGTTTTTGCTAAAGAAAAATTTAAGACTCCAAAACTTGTTGATAGTAGTGGCAAGCTATGTGTTTTATGGCTGGTGGGATTGGCGATTTCTGACTCTAATCTTGTTTAGCACGATAGTTGATTATACAGTAGGAATCAAGCTGGGAACTGAAAAAAGAGCACTCCAACGCAAAATATTGCTTTGGACTAGCATTGTTGTCAACATTGGTCTTTTAGGTTTTTTCAAGTATTACAATTTCTTTGCGGAAAACTTCACAGAGGCTTTCACGTTTTTCGGTCAAGATATAAAAATCAATTCGCTCAACATAATATTACCTGTAGGCATTAGTTTCTATACTTTTCAGACATTAAGCTACAGCATTGATATTTATCGTGAACGGCTCAAACCAACAAAGGATTTCATAGCTTTCGCCTCATTCGTTAGTTTCTTCCCGCAACTTGTTGCAGGTCCAATTGAAAGAGCTACAAACCTTTTGCCACAGTTTATTAATAAAAGAACGTTTGACTATCACAAAGCCGTGGATGGAATGAGACAAATACTGTGGGGTTTGTTCAAAAAAGTGGTAATAGCTGATAACGCCGCAGAATTTGCTAACATGTTTTTCAACAACTCGTCAGATTATTCTGGTAGCACTTTATTATTGGGGGGCATTTTCTTCACCATTCAAGTTTATGGTGATTTCTCTGGCTATTCTGACATCGCTATCGGAACGGCTCGTCTTTTTGGCTTTGATTTGATGCGAAATTTTCGTTATCCCTTTTTCTCACGAGACATTGCAGAGTTTTGGAGACGTTGGCATATCTCGCTTACAACATGGTTTAGAGACTACCTCTACATACCACTAGGTGGAAGCAGAGGCAACACATCGATGAAAGTGAGAAACACATTTATTATCTTTCTAGTGAGTGGGTTTTGGCACGGAGCTAATTGGACTTTCATTGTTTGGGGTGCGTTGAATGCGCTCTACTTCTTGCCCCTATTACTTACCAAAACCAATCGTGTTTATTTAGGCGAAGTTGCTGAAGGACGGAAATATCCTTCTATGAAAGAGCTTGTCATGATATTAGGCACTTTTGGATTGGTTGTAATATCTATGATTGTATTTAGATCTGATAATGTAAGTCATTCAATGAGTATATTTTCTGAGATATTCTCAAGCTCTCTCTTCGCTTTTCCAGCTTTTGAAGGAAAGAGAAAGGCACTTATTACCTTACTATTTATTGGAGTTTTCTTCATAATTGAGTGGATTGGTCGCGAAGAGGAGTTTGCAATCGCAAATTTAGGAGTTACATGGAAACGACCTTTCAGGTATGGATTCTATTACGCGATTATGTTCTCTTTAGTTTGGTTTAAAGGGGTAGAGCAAGAATTCGTTTACTTTCAATTTTAAAATACTATGCGAAATTTTCTCTCTAAAATAGCACTCTTTATAGCATTGCCACTATTTATTATATTACTTTCTGACTTTACATTGAGAAAGCAGAATACACTTTATAAAGAGAAATATGAAGGTGCCAAAAAAGCTAAAGACTCAATAGAGATTTTAATATTAGGCACTTCGCAAGCTACCTATGGTGTAGATCCTGAAGCATTCGATTTGTATGCTTACAATCTAGCTAACTTGGCTCAAAGCATTTATTTCGATAAACGTATCACACTTTCACTGTTGCCCGATTTGCCAAAATTAAAATATGTCTTTATCAGCATTGGTTATCACTCTTTAGCATTTTCAAGTCAATTTAATAGGGATTTCTGGTCTTACTATGGTAATGGCATCAAATATAAAAACACAAACTATTTTTTCGCAAATCTCTCTCCCACTCTTTTTGGTTATACACCGAAGGTGGCTTACGCTATGCACAAAAAAAGAATAATGAATCGCTGGAAGTATGGCAAAGACATTATCGATTTTGAAGTTCAAGATGATGTAGACTTGTTCAAGCCAGCTGTAAAAGGATTTATTGCTTTTGAAGGCAGAGACACAGGAAATTTCAATCCAGATGCATATGCCTTTTTAAGTAATAATTATACTGAAATAATAGACGAATCGGATGAAAAAGAAGAAATACTTGCTGATTTAGAGGATTTTATAGAAATATTAATTGCAGAAGGTGTTACACCTATAATAATGGTTCTTCCCACCTATAGAGAATATAACAAATACCTAAACAAAACATACGTTGATGGAAATGTAGAAGCAAGCAAAAGAATAGCTGATAAATACGAAATAGAATATTGGGATTTTTCTGATTCTGACAAGTTCGACATAGATGATTTCCATGATATGGATCACCTGAATCGAGAAGGAGCTTTAAAATTTAGTGCTATGCTGAACGATTCAATCACTAAGCTTAAAAGTACCCACTATATTGCGAAAAGAAAGTAATAGCCTTAAGCCAGTTAAACATTGAAAGACAAATAATCTTTTTTATTTTTCACCAATAATGTTCCATTGGTTCGACATTGTTTTAATAACACAATGCTACTATTTAAATAATTTCATATATTTGTTGTTTATTAAAAAAACCTGCCACTAAATCTAGCAATTCTAGAATAAAGAAAGTAAGCTAATGAACAAATCTCTTATTCTATTTAGCCCGAAAATTATATTTGCATCTTTACTCTTAGTAGTAATAGGTATCTCTTGCAATAGTGCTGCAAAGACTAATGTTGAGATACCTCGAACTAAACTTATGTGGCTAGATGCAACAGCTAACATACAAAGATTCAACAACAAAGACACGATAGATTTCTACTTAACGAAACTGAAAGAATTAGGCTTTACAGATGTTGTTATTGATATGCGACCCATATCTGGGCATGTGCTGTATGATAGCGACATTGCACCAAAGCTTACGAAATGGCGTGGAGATACAATTATTTACACTTTCGATTATTTAAGCTACTACTTAGAAAAAGGTCACTCATTGGGTTTAAAAATTCAAGCCTCCATAAACACATTTGTTGCAGGCCATAATTTCTTTGACAAAGGTGTTATCTACGAAGAAGCAAAGAGTGATTGGGCAAGTCAATTATATACCCCTGATGGAATAATCTCTATAACCGAAGAGAAAAATAAATATTCGACAATGGTAAATCCTATTAATCAGGAATACCAGCGTTATATAATTAATATTTTGAAAGAGATCATCCAAAAGTATCCTACTTTGGATGGAGTTATTTTGGACAGAGTGCGATACGATGGACATACAGCTGATTTTTCAGATTTGTCGCGACAGAAGTTTGAAGAATATCTTGGAGTTACGTTAGAAAGTTTTCCAGAAGATGTTTATGAATGGCGAAAAGACGCACAAGGAAATGATTACCCTCATAAAGGGAAATATTATTTACAATGGTTGCAATGGCGTTCTCAAAACATATATGACTTCATGGTCAAAGCACGTGAAGCTGTAAAATCGGTTAACCCTGAAATTTCTTTTGGAACTTACACAGGGGCTTGGTATCCTTCTTATTTTGAGGTGGGTGTGAACTTTGCTAGCAAACATTATGATCCATCGAAAGATTTTGATTGGGCAACACCAGAGTATAAAAACACGGGGTATGCTGAGCTAATAGATTTGTTTACTGTTGGCAACTACTATACAGCTGTCACAAAAGAAGAATATTTGAAGGACGCGCCTGAAATTAAAAACGAAACCGACTCGCAAGCTCAAAGTAGTATATGGTATTGTGTGGAGGGCTCCAATGAGAATCTTCGCAAAATAATGGGTGAGAATAAATTCCTAGGAGGCATATTGGCAGATCAATTTTACGAAAATCATGAGGGGCTTACAGAATCCATAAAAATGAACCTGAAAGAATCGGATGGTCTTATGATTTTTGATATTGTACACATTATAAATAAAGATATGTGGGATGCGGTAGAGAAAGGGATGAGAGAAAGTGGAGTGATTGAATAATAAAGTGCAATTATACTTTATAACCGATAATAATATGATTATGAATTACAAAAAGAAAGCAAAGCGCAACGAGTCAAAAACTAGGATAACCTTCCTACTCAATCTTTTTATGATTGTTGCTTTTTTAGCTGCATCAGTTGCATGCGGAAGTAGCGACTCATCAGAAGATATTGATTTTAAGTACATCGAGTCTGTTGAAGTAATCAATCCCGAAGCAATTAAAACTAAAGTAGATAATTTTGCTCATTTCGTCGAGATTGAATTCGAAAAGGGGACTGACCTCTCAAGCGTGAAAATAAAAATAAATTTAAGCACAGGTGTATCGATGGTAACACCTGCAGAGTCAACATCTACTTATGACTTAACGAAAGAAGCATCAATAAAAGTAAAGAGAGGCGAATCTATACAATCATACCGAATAAAGGTAAATATGATAAATCCTCCCTTTATTCCATCGGCTGACAAATGGGAAAAGAAGGATGATTACGGAGTCCTGCCCGGATATATTTCTGTATATAAATATAAAAAAATTATTTCGGGTAAAAAGGTTGAGGCATATATTGCTGTAGCTGAGATGAATAATAAAAGTGTCCGCTTCAAAGTGTTAGGAGAAAAAACTGGATATAAAACACTTACACAATTCTATGAAGAAAATAATATGCCAGCAGTGGTTTTGAATGGAGGATACTTTTGGAGTGGAAACTCATTGGGTTTAATGATTCGTGATGGAGAGACCATTTCTCACCAACAACCTGTAACGAATAGAGATTATAATGGTGAGCCCACCCCCTATTATCCAACTCAAGGTGTATTTGGTATGGACAACAACAATGTCTTCTCTGCTCACTATGGTTATGAATCTAAAGGAGTGCTTTATGCTTATCCTAAGCCATCTCCAAACAAAGCTGGTGAAAAACCACAACCAGTACCTAGTAAAGATTTCCCTGCAAATGGTAAACCATGGACTCCTGTTGAAGCTATTGGTGCGGGTCCTCTATTAATAAAAGATGGGGTATATATGAATAATTGGGAAGCCGAGCTTTTTGACAATGCTAGTGGAGTTCAACCTACCTATAATCATCCACGTTCGGCAGTAGCATATCATCCGTCAGGATATGTTGTGTTTTTTGTATGTGAAGGGAGAAATAAAACTCCATCAACACCGGGGCTTACTACTAAAGAATTAGCTTATATGTTTTTAGACCTAGGATGTACTGATGCCATAAATCTTGATGGTGGGGGCTCATCGTGTATGCTCATCCGAGGGCAAGAAACAATTATACCAAGTGATGGGAAACAACGAACTGTTACAAATGCAATAGCTCTTTACTAATAGTAGCATTAGTTATTACCGAATACTTTAAGATTACTCGATTAAGAACAGATGATTGATAACGGTGAAAACAGGAATCAACATCTGTTCTTTTTTTTTATTATGGCTTAATTTGTTTTTGCACCCAATCAATAGATTTTGTCATCATTTCAGATATGCGCCAATGCCCAGTGATAGGAGTTAAGAAAAAAGTCTTCGGCGCATCAATAGAATTGGTAACAGCAAAACAAGTTGTAGGTGGGCATGTTACATCGTTGTAGCCAAAGGAGTAGAATCCTGGAACTGAAATGCGCCGTGCAAAGTTTACCGTATCGAAGTAAGAAAGAGTTGTGATAATTGCTTCAGAATTGTAAATACCATTGAACCTTGGAGCAAAATGATGAGGCCAGCCCCCCACTCTTCCATACAAATAACCAGTTAAGTCCGACATAGCAGGATGAAAAGAGACTACGCCTGTTACACGCTTATCCAATGCTGCAGTAGCAATGGATAAAAAACCTCCTTGACTCCCACCAAACGTGATAAAGTTTTTTCCATCAAATTGTGGAAGCTCACATAAATAATCTGCAGCTTTGATACAGCCAAGCACCACAGGTTTGTAATAAAACCTATCGCGACTTTCAACACCAGAAAACATATAAGTCATAAACTTTCGCCTCACTTCTTGAAAAAACTTGGCATCGGCTTGTGGATTCAAACCATGGATTTCGATGGAAAGTGTGATAACTTCTTCATTTATAAAGTTTACCATAGGATTGGATGGTCCAATTCCCGCACCAGGAAGATACAAGACAATCGGGTATTTGCCCTCCTTTGTAGGTTTAGATAAATAGCCGTAAATAGCTACTTCACTATTGGGAACAGAGAAATTAAGGAGTGAAACCTCTGTATCGACAGTTGAATATTCATCTAATACAGTCTTTTTGGTAGTGCTTGCCGAGCTACGCATTTTAGAGATAGCATTATCCCAAAATGAATCAAAATCATCTGGGTTATTCACAGTAGCTTCAATTTTGTGGGGTGAATAGCCTACAGTCATCATAGATGAGTAGCTGATTTTATCAACAGTGGTTTTAACTACACATCGTTTGAAGCCAGGAGTCGATAAGGTACCTATTGATATTTTTTCGGGCTTGTTTTTGATTTGAACTGAGCCTTTCTTCTCAACAGGCATACCCTCCAATCCATATTCATACGAAACGGAAATATTTTTTAATGGAATGCCGTTTTGCAATACTGACACAGTTAAATCTGCTTTCTCATTCACTTCATAATTCCACGAGTCTCTTGTGGGTTGTATCACTATTTGAACATAGTGAGACTGTGATTGTGCAAGCGAATGAGAGAAGTTGACTGCTAAGAGCAGAATTGTGACAAAACTAAACAGATAGAGTCGTTTATTTCGTATCATTATACTCGTATTTTTAGAAGATTTTTTTTAAATAATTCAACCTATTTCCCTAACATGGGAAATAATTCTTTAATCTCTTCTTCTGTAGGCTGTCTACCATATTCACAAATTTCGAACGACTCAGCATCCGTTACCTTCATAGCCCTATCTTTTCCATACCATTTCACTAACGACTCTCTCATACCATCTGTAATAGGACGCTTACGAAACACCTGCAACCATTTCTGTTTTCCCTCTTCATCTTTTGGAATATTATCCAAATCTCCTGACAACCAAGGTAGCCACTCAAAGTACTGTGATTCATGAGCTGACATACCATAAATCTTTTTCTCAAAAACATCTGATATGTCTATAGTAATGTCTGATATGAAAGGATAAGGTTTTTGAAATCTATCCCAAGCATATAAGAAAACTGGGTTTTTCTTAAGCGCTGGAGTATCTGAAGCTACATTGGGAACCACTACCATAAATGCCGCATCCTGCAAAAGAATGGCAGTGTTACGATGATCAGGATGATAATCATTAGGTCGAGGACCAATAACGACATCTGCATTCCACTCACGGATAATTCTGATAATATCAAGCCTGATATCTAATGTAGGCATTAGCTCGCCATCATGATTGTCTAGCACCTTATAGGTTACACCAAATCTCCTTCCTGCCTCATGTGCTTCCGCTCGTCTTATTTTTGCCAAATGTCCACCTCCCTTATTAAAATGACCCGCATCGCCATTGGTTAAAGAAACAAATAGGACATTATGGCCCATCTTGGCAAACTTAATAGCAGTACCACCAGTGGCTGTGTCAGCATCATCAGGATGTGCACCGATAACAACAACATTTATTTTCTTTTCTTGCCCGAAAGAGATTGTAAAACTCATCATAAACAGGGATAAAAACAATAGGTATCTCATATCAAATCAATTTAAATGTGTACTTTTGTACATAATATTATTTATTATATACTACAAAGATATAAAATCAATTTAGATACCGACTTATTATTGATCAGTAATTAAAATTCAAAATTTGATATGAAACACTTCCAACTTACTTTCCTTATTATAGTTTCACTACTCTTAAACTCATTATTTGCAAGTTCACAAACAGTTTACTTTGATGCTTCAGAGTTCCCCTTAATTGGAAAAATTACGCCGGAAACTGAAACTCGGTATGAACGACTCCCTGCCTATCTTAAAGACAATGTTTCGCGTCCCGCTATTTGGTCATTAGGTAAGAACACTTCGGGACTTGCCATAAGATTTAACAGCAACTCAACCTCAATCTCTGCCAAATGGGAAGTTTTGAAAGATGTGAAAATGAATCATTTTACCGAAACTGGTATCAAAGGATTGGATTTGTATGCTTGGGAAGACAACAAGTGGCAGTTTGTAAATACCGCGCGACCAACTGCTAAGCAAAATGAGCAAGAGATTATATCTACTATGACTGCAAAAGATAGAGAGTTTATGCTATTCCTTCCCTTATATGATGGACTAATAAGCCTCTCTATTGGAATAGACTCGTTATCAAGCATAAGTGCTCCACGCATTAATTTGCCTGTAACTAAAAATCCTATTGTAGTGTATGGTACTAGCATAACTCAGGGGGGATGTGCCACGCGTGCTGGAATGTCATACACCAATATTCTTACTCGTTGGATGAATCGAGAGTTCATCAATTTAGGATTTAGTGGAAACGGTCAATTAGATTATGAGATTGCTGAAGTAATGGCAAAGAGGAAAGATGTTGGACTCTTTATACTCGATTTTATACCCAATGTAACTGAACCAAAAATTAAGGAAAGAACCAAGCATTTTGTGAACATCATACGGAAAGAAAATCCTGATACACCCATTCTATTAGTTGAATCAATCATCTTTCCACATTCAGTCTTTAGCACTGCAACTGCTAACACACTATCAGTCAAAAATAATGCACTGCGTGTCGAGTTTGAAGAGATGAAAGAAGCTGGCGACAACAATCTCTATTATCTTAACAGCGACAACTTGATGAGTAAAGATGGAGAAGGAACCGTAGATGGAGTACATCTGACAGATTTAGGGTTTCAACATTTAGCATATACTCTTTTAAAGGAGATAAAAACTATTCTTCCCGAATAGAAATAGAATAAAAACATACTCAATAACAAAAAAGCAACTCCCCTAAAGAAGTTGCTTTTTTGTTATCATTGGAGCATCAAAACTTACAATAAGTTCTTCCGCTTAATATATCTTTCACACTGCTGCAGACGATCATAGCCAAGCATGGTGCCTAGGATGAAGTCTTCTTCATCCGTATAATCCGAAAGAGATTTATCCCCAAAAGACTCAACAATTTTAATACACATCTCATCGCCAAAAAAAATGTTCATTTTATTGGCATTTACTTTTGAAAAATAATAACTGAGTCCTTTGCTTTTAAGTAACTCTTCCGCTCTGGGCTGTTCTTCTGTGCTCATAGTATGTAGCACGAGGTTTCGTATTCCTTTTTTATATTCGTAAATATGATGAATCAATATTTGCATTTCAACTGTTTGAACACCTCGTGATAATTCTTGCATCTATATTATCTCTTAAGTAAATTCATTTTTAAGATTTTCAACCCAATCCTTTATTCTATCTTCGGTCAATTCTCCTTGATTTTCTTCATCTAGAGGCAACCCCATAAATTCGCCATCGATTTCACCTCTAGATTCATCATAGTCATATCCATCTGTTGAAACTTTACCTACAACTTCACACCCTTTATCTTTAATCGCCTCATAAATAATTCCAATACTATCAACAAATGAATCGGGATAGGACTCTTGATCTCCTAAACCAAAAATAGCTACCTTTTTATTTTCTAAGTCGGCTGCTTCTATCTGAGGCATAAAATCCTCAAAATCATATTCCAACTCACCAATCTCTAAGGTAGAACATCCAAAAATAAGGTTAGAATATTGATCGATAGCATTCGGCTTTGCACTGCTTACATCGATAATTGTTGCAATGTCTGCGCCAAATTGCTTTTGAATTTGCTCAGCAGCAAACTCTGAGTTCCCTGTCGATGACCCATAAAAAATTCCTATGTGTTGCATAATGTTTGTTATTTAAATTATTTACTTAAGCACTCTCCATCAAAGCATGCAAATAGCCATACACTATTGTATATTATAAACAAGTGTCAACATGAAATGTTTTTAAGAACCCACAAAATTCAACTACTCACAAAAGGAAAGACCTTTGCGGTTTCCATTAAAATAATAAACAGGTGAGGATATAAAAAAACGCAGAGTAAATTAATTTCTCTACGTCTTTTTATATCCTACTTCAATTAAACATATTTCATGATTAAACTGTAAACTTAGTTGAACATTTTCCGAAACTTACTGAACACTGTCTTTTTCGCTGTCTTAGAAGGTTCGAAACTTGAAGACTTCTCCCATTCTTTCATAATCTTAGTCTCTTTATCAGTCAGCTTTTCGGGAACGTATACATTTACATTTACCAATAAATCTCCTGTTCCATATCCATGCACTGATGGCAACCCTTTGTTGCGCAAACGCAACACTTTGCCTGGCTGTGTTCCTGGCTCTATCTTCATTTTTGCCACACCATCAATAGTTGGCACCTCCACAGAACCACCAAGTGTTGCTGTAGGGAAACTCAAAAATAGATTGTAGATTAAATCGTTTTCATCTCTTATCAAATCAGGATGTTCTTCTTCTTCTACAAGGATTAACAAATCACCATTAATGCCTCCACGGCGTGCAGCATTCCCTTTTCCTGACATTGAAAGTTGCATTCCATCCGCTACACCAGCCGGAATTTGTATTGTGATAATCTCTTCATCACGAATAACGCCTTCACCGCTACAGTGTGTACATTTTTTAGTAATGGTTTTACCCTCTCCATCACATGTGGGACATGTGCTCGATGTTTGCATTTGTCCTAATATTGTGTTGGTAACACGTGTTACCGACCCAGAACCCCTACATGTATCACAAGTGGTGTACGAATCGCCATCTTCTGAACCATTGCCATTGCAATGTGAACAGGAAACGTATTTCTTTACTTTAATTTTTTTATCGACACCATTCAATATTTCTTTCAAGTTCAGCTTTACCCTTACTCTCAGGTCTGACCCTCGGTTCACTCTTCGACCCCCACGAGATCCACCGCCGAAACCACCAAAACCACCGAACCCACCAAAGATATCTCCAAATTGTGAGAAAATATCGTCCATTGACATACCGCCACCATAACCCCCACCGGCTGCTCCGCTCACACCTGCATGTCCAAACTGATCGTAGCGAGCACGTTTATTTTCGTCTCTCAATACTTCATAAGCTTCGGCAGCTTCCTTAAATTTGTCTTCGGCTGTCTTATCATCTGGATTTCTATCGGGATGGTATTCAATGGCTTTCTTTCGGTATGCTTTCTTTATCTCTTCAGCAGACGCACTCTTTGAAACCTCTAAAACTTCGTAATAATCTCTTTTTTTTGACATCTTATTTACCTACAATTACTTTTGGGAAGCGAAGCACTTTTTCGTTTAATACATATCCTTTTTGAATACAATCAATCACCCTATCTTTTTGTGATTTGTCTTGCGCTGGAATAGTTGTTACAGCCTCAAATTTATCTGCATCAAAAGGTTCTCCGATAGCTTTAATTTCTTTTACTCCATTTTGGTTTAAAAAACCGATGAACTTGGCGTATATAAGTTCCAAGCCTTCGACAATTGCTTCCTTATTGTCTGCATTTTGCACAGTTTCTAATGCGCGTTCAAAATCATCTATAAGAGGAATCATCTCTGTTAAAACTTTTTCTCCTCCTGTTTTAATGATTTCCATTTTCTCCTTCAAGGTGCGTTTGCGATAATTGTCAAATTCGGCATGAAGACGTAAATAACTATTATTTAGCTCCTCATACTTTTCTTGAAAATTTTCCACCTCATCCACATCTTCGTCAGTCAACACTTCTTCATCATCTGACAAATTGTCACTTATAGTATTGTCCTCCTCCCAGTTATTCTGCTCTTTAGTCAGATTATCTTCCTTTGGAAGGTCTTCAGAGTAGTTTTTATTCTTATCGTTTTGTTTCATATTTGTTTATTTAAGCCATGCAAACCCATTGCATAGATACGTT
>CAZXGV010000066.1:0-12182 GCA_964640575.1 uncultured Dysgonomonadaceae bacterium | reverse complement strand
ATCATGATTTTAACACAAAAACGTCCATCTCTATGACTAAAAAAGCAAATTATACTGTTTTGCAACGCTTCCACGACGGGGGAAACGATTTTCAACTGTTTTCTCCATTTCCCCGGCATAATAAAAGTGCAGATCCATTTATGCACAATGCGGACTGTAGCTGCAATGTGCTGTGTGTTTGACTGGTACAGATCTTCCGATCAATGTTGTTGTTCTCGAAGCAACAAGCTAACCATTAATCAAACACATATTATTAATAATCACTACGAGATAGTTGTTTAAATTTAGGCATTGTATAAAATATAAACACAAAAAGTGCCATCACTTCTATTGCGCCACACAAAATGAAGGCACCCGAATAATCCATTACCTGAATTAAATAACCCACTAAAAGCATTCCAAATCCGATTCCCGAATCAAAAAATGTAAGATAAGTAGAGTTCGCAGCACCTCTTTTTTCAGGCTCTATTTTATGATTGGCAATAGCTTGAAAAGTTGCCATTATAATTCCGAAACCAAAACCCAATATCAATGCTGAAAAATGATATCCGATAAAACTTTTATTCAATGCCAAAATAAAAAGCCCCGCAATAAGTAATCCTAATCCTAAGATGCATATTTTCTTTGGACCCGCTCTGTCAAAAGATTTACCACTAAGAATACGCGATATAGCTATCCCCACTGCTATAAGTAAGAAAAACAGCCCACTGCTTTCAATACCTATCGCTCGTCCGTATAAAGCAATAAAGGAGATTATTCCTCCATAAGGTATTGTTACCAAAAACACGTTAAGCGATACTGGTAAGGATTTTTTCTCAATCAAAGAAGATATCTTAAAACCTCTCTTTTTGGTGACTATTCTGGGTACTCTCACAAAAAAAGCAAGCACTAAACCAAGAAAGCTAAATCCTGCAGCTGAATAAAACAATCTTTTGTAACTACTATCACCAGTAATGGCAATAGCAATCAATGGTCCAATAGCCATTGCAATAGTCATCGACAATCCAAAAACACCAATACCTTCGCCTCTTCTTTTCTGAGGAGCCAGATCAACTGCAATTGTGGATCCCGCAGTACTCATAGACCCCCAAGTAAGTCCGTGCATAAATCTAAGTATAAGAACAAACAGGATGGATGTTGCCCACACATATCCAAAAAATATAGTGGAAAACAACAATAAAGAAACGACATAGATACTATACCTGCCAATCACATCGAGTGCATAACCTGCAAAGGGCCTAACGAGCAAAGCAGCAATCGTGTAAAATGAGAGCACTAATCCTATCTGACTCTCTGTGGCTGAAAAATTATCTGTTAAAAAAACAGGCAGAATAGGCACCATAAAATAAAAGGCAATTGCCATCAATAGGTTTGCCAATGTAATCAACGTGAAATCTTTGGTCCAAAGTTTATTCTTCATTGCATAATGATATTTTAAAATCAAAACTACAATTATATTTGCTTATTACAAAATAGTTTGTTTTCTTATCATGAACATTTAATGCATAAACAGTGTTTATGCCATGAACACAAAATAAATAAAACAATATTATACATCTTATGAAAATGAAAATTGAAGTGTGGTCAGACATCATGTGTCCATACTGTTACATTGGTAAATTACATTACGAAAGAGCTTTAGAACAGTTTCAATATAAAGATCAAGTAGAGTTAGAGTGGAAAGCATTCCAGTTAAACCCAGATTTGCCTGACAAAGGAAATGGTGTACCTGTAATGGACTACCTGCAAAACACACTGGGTGTATCTGAAGAGAACATAGAAAAGATGAACGAACAAATTGCTGAATTAGCTAAAGATAATGGTGTTACTTATAACTTGGAAAATGCTTTCGCAGCAAACACACTTGATGCACACAGATTAGTTAAATTAGCCGCTACCAAAGGATTGGCTTCACAGGTAATGCAACTTATATCCAAAGCCTATTTTGAAGAGGCTAAAGATTATAGCGATTATAAAGTTTTGACAGAAGTTGGAGTATCCGCTGGATTAGATAAAAAAGAAATAGAAAAACTATTGAGCAATGATGACTACGCTTATGAAGTAAAGCAAGACATTCAAGAAGCCAACAACTTAGGATTCGACACTGTTCCCACTTTCTTGTTCAATAGGAAGCATGCTCTTGTAGGTTCACAACCAGTAGGAGCATTTATCAAAACACTGCAAAAATCCTTTTTGAAATGGCAGAAACAAGACCTTCAACAAGCTGAAGATGCTGTGGATGTTACCAAAGGGAAGTCATGTTCTGTTGATGGTCCATGTGATATTTAGAAAGTATCAATCTGTTTATTTAAGCCTTATAGTTTATAATATGCTCCCTTTTTATTACTTTTGCCTGCTAAACACTATTACACAATGGAATTTATTAGAATTGAACAAGCAGAAAGTGCAAAATGGGACAAAGTTTGGAACTTATACGAAGAGAGTTTCCCCGTCGCCGAACGTCGCAAACTAAAAGATCACTTACGAGCATCTGAGGATAAGCGCTTTCACCCTTTATCAATTTGGGATAACAATCTTCTAATAGGAATTATATTTTATTGGGAATGGGATAGCTATCGATACATCGAGTATCTTGCAGTTTCGCCCAATCTACACGGACATGGATATGGTTCTCAAATAATAAAAAAAATAAGAGACTCTGAACACACTACTATATTAGAAATTGACCCTTTAATAAATGAGCTTACAGTTCGAAGATTGCAATTTTATGAAAGGGCGGGCTTCACACTAACTCCTTACAGATTCACGCATCTACCGTATCGTTTAGATAGTACTCCTCAAGAACTTCTTATCTTGAGTTACCCAAAAATGATAACCAAAGAACAGCATAATGACTTCTTAGACTTCGTTGACAAACACGTCAGACGCTATTGTGAATTACCAGTTTGAAGGACATGGCAAAGCTAAAAACGTGAATAATACGGAATAAACAATTTTGGGCAATAATTAAGAGACAAAAAAAGCTCCGATTCTAACAAAATCGGAGCTTTTTTATGCTTTATAATCTAATATTGCAAACGGCAATAGTATAACACTTATCTAATCCTGTTGAGCGATCTAATTAATGCCTCGTCAGCACCAATCTTCCTTATAGCCAAATACGTTAATATTATTGCAATAAATGGCGTCACCATTCCAATACCTATATTCTGAAAGATTGAGTTTATCTCAGGATTGCGCTTATATATAAAAAAAGCGATAAGTCCATAATAACCTAACATTATAAATATGTTCATGCTTGACAATCTTATTTGAAGCATTCTTTTTTTATACAAAAAGACTATTGCTACAGATAGAATTGCACTAATATTGCCTATAATAAAGAGTCCCCAAGTCGAAAAAATTATCTCTTGATTCAAATAAAAGCCCATCGCTTCAAAGCGAACAATTTCCCCACCCACAGTGAACACTGCAAGGTGTGTCAAAAGACTTACTACCATGCAAATTGAAGCTAATAGTAAATAAACAGTTTGAATTCGCTGTAACATAATTTAAAACAGATCCTTTTCTCGGTTTGGATTGCGATGATAAATCTCATCATGTTCCCACTCATCAATAGCTATTAATGTTGGCTTAGGAAGCTTTTCATAGAAACGTGAAATTTCTATTTGCTCATGGTTTTCAAACACCTCTTCCAAATTGTCGCTATAGGAAGCAAACTCTAAAAGCTTTGCATCCAGGTCTTGTTTCATTTCAATAGAAATCTGGTTAGACCTTTTACCCAATATTCTAACTGTCTCGTAAATATTGCCTGTCCTTGCTGATAACTCAGTTATGTCTCTTGTTTCAGTAGTTGTACTGGCTGTTGCTCTTTTATAATCCATTGTAATCTATATATAGTTTTAAAATATTATCTATTTCATTTATTATTTCGCCTGTCTTATATTTTAATTAGCAGGCAATACATCCACAATTTCTTGTGCTTCTTTAAAATACCTGTTAGCCTCTTTCAAATACTTACCAGACGGATATGAGTTTATATAATTGTAGTATTCATCAATTACTGTTCTATACCGCTGGGCTTTGGCTTTGCTCACACTATTTTCGGCTAACTCGTATCGGGCTCTAAGAATAAGCATCTGAAAATCCTCAGCATATTCAGAGTAAGGATAATCCTTTAATGCTTCACGAGAAGTAATCACGCATGACTCATAATTATTACCCATATAGTTGCCTAATCTCAAATAGAGTTCTGCTGCCATCAATTCTTTC
This sequence comes from uncultured Dysgonomonadaceae bacterium, assembly GCA_964640575.1. Classification (GTDB taxonomy): domain Bacteria; phylum Bacteroidota; class Bacteroidia; order Bacteroidales; family Dysgonomonadaceae; genus UBA2632. The sequence continues at coordinate 7,949 of CAZXGV010000066.1, read as the reverse complement.
TTTGCTAATTTTTCCTGCAACTCGAATAAGTATATTTTTGCTTGTTCTGCTCTTTCCGTTTGAGGATAAAGCTCAATATAACGTTGAAACTCCGAAATAGCTTTATATGTTTTTGATTGATCCAGTTGTGGCTCTGGCGAATCTAAATACATACCATAAGCTGCATAGTAGAGCGAAGGTTCTGCATACTCTCCATTTGGATAAGTATTGTAGTAAGTAGTGAATATTTGCGTTGATGACAAATAATCTTTTGAGTTGTAATAGCTCTGTCCTAACAAATAAAGCGATTCTTCTGCTTGAGCAGTTCCTTTCAGATAAGGAACAAGTTCTTCTAATAAACTTATAGAGCGACCATACTTCTTTTCTTCGAAATATTTTTTCGCATAAGTGTACTTCAAATCTCTATCAGTACTTTTAAGTATTTTATTATACTCTCCACACGAAGCTAAGAGGACTGCTAAAGCAAAGAGGATGCTTATTTTAGTTGTTTTATTTCTTATCATGTCTTACTAATGACTTTTAAGTTGCGAATTTACTGAAACTTTTGCATTAAAGCTGAACCGATTTCGATTTTATTCTATTTTAGTACTTTGTGCAAGAAATTTGAGCAAACTATCTATATATTTTCGATCGTTGGCAAGACGTGGTATTTTATTTTGTCCTCCCATCTTATCTCTGGATTCCATCCATTTATAAAAAAAGTTGCGAGGAACAGCTCTAACGATGGGTTCTCTGAGCGATAAACCAAAAGAACGCTTGGCTTCATAGTCACTGTTGTGAGCCTTTAGAGAGTCGTCAAGTTTTTGTACAAACAACTCCATATCAGTAGGCTTTGTTGCAAACTCTATCAACCATTCATGAGCACCATTATTATTATCACCAAAGAATACCGGCGCTGCCGTATATTCTGTTATTTTCGCATTGGTTGCTTTACATGCCTCTTGCAAAGCACTCTCAGCATTGTCAATCATCAACTCTTCTCCAAATGCATTGATAAAATGTTTCGTTCGTCCAGCAATTTTAAACAGGTGAGGGCTTAGAGATGAAAACTCTATTGTATCACCCAATAGATAACGCCACAGTCCTCCACTGGTTGATATAAGCACTGCATATTTCACTCCCACTTCCACTTCGTTCAATGTTAAGGTCTCTGGATTGTCATCTTCCCATTGCCCATTTGGAATAAACTCATAAAACACCTCATTGTCAAGCAATAAAAGCATATCAGACGAATCAGGAGAATATTGTATCCCAAAGAATCCTTCCGAGGCATTATATGTTTCCCAGTAATTCATTGTGCTTGAAGGAATTATTTTCTCATACTGCTCACGATAAGGGACAAAACTGACACCACCATGAAAAAATACTTCCAAATTGGGCCATATATCTGTTATGCAAAGTCCTGTGTCCCGTGTTATTTTTTTTAATAAAACTAACATCCATGATGGAACACCTAAAAGAGATCGAATATCTTGTTTAACTGCATAGTCTGTTAGCCGTTCCAGCTTTATATCCCATTCGGGAATTAAAGAAATTTCTTCGGGAGTACGCCTACTTTTTGCCCACCAAGGCAAGTTTTTAACAAGTACTGCAGAAACATCTCCAGTGAAAATACCATCCCCAATTAAATTTGCTTGTTGACTCCCTCCCAACACAAGAGCCTTTCCAAACATAAATCTATTTTCAGGAAAGTGTTTAGCATACAGTGCCAGCATGTGTTGTCCACATCGATAATGACAGTTTTTTAGAGACTCCTTCGTTACTGGAATATATTTACTCCTATCATTAGTAGTACCCGATGACATAGCAAACCATTTGACAGGAGAGCTCCAAAGCACATTTGGTTTCTTTTCATTAATTATAATATCCAGATAAGGCTTCAAATCGTCATATCCCATTATGGGGACATGTTTTTTAAAATCCTCCGGTGTTTTTATCTGTTCGAATTTATTCTTTTCACCGAAGTAAGTCCTCTTTCCATGTGAAATTAAATAATCAAACGTATTCAATTGTATTTCCCATGGTTTTTCCAGGAATTTATCTACAGGCTTATAGAAAGATGAGAAAACTGAATCAAATATATATTTAAGCATTTACCAGTTATTTAATTATATTCTGCAAAGATAATAGTTGCTTGCAAAAAGAAGCTATAAATATCGATTAGTTTAACTTAAAAGTCGGTTGATAAATTAAAAGAGTCAAAATAGTGACCTTAACCAATACGACTAATCCTGCGTAATCTCTCTTCGTCAATTATTTTAATCTTTCGACCATCCAGTGATATGATTCTCTCATTTTCAAATATTGATAGTGTACGTATAGCATTCGATGTGGTCATATTCGACAAATTAGCCAAATCTTCTCGAGCTAAATAGATACTTATTGTTGCCCCATCTTCTTCTAATCCATAGCTCTCTTTTAGAAAAAGAAGAGACTCTGCCAGCCTTCCTCTTATATGTTTTTGTGTGAGATTAACAACTCGTTGATCAGAAATACCTAAGTCAACTGACAACAATTGGATAAAAAACATAGCCAACGAACCATTCTTTCGCAAAAGCTGCTCCACGATTTTCATAGGAATTAGGCAAGCTTGTGAAGCCTCAAACGCTGCCGCTGAAGTCACATAAGGCTCCTTTGCAAAGTATGCTCTGTATCCAAAGTATTGAACAGGACGCACCATTCGGATAATTTGACTGCGACCCCCTACACCATCTTTGTAAATCTTCACTTTTCCCTTTAATAAACACATGAGATCCTCAGATTTCTCTTTCTCATAATAAATGATCTCGTTTCTCTTGTAATTTACAATTCGTGCATTTTCTCGTAGCAGTTCATGATCCTTCTCATTCAATGTTCTCCATATATCAGGTAATGAAGCCGAAATATCAATTGTTGTAGTCTTTCTCACTTTTTCTTTCAATATTGAATTACATGTTATATAACATTGTTCTTAAACACAAAAATAGAGAAAATATCTTGAAATCTACAATACTTAGTTATATTTTTACTGAATTTAAAAGCATAAGATTAAAAAGATAGTCAAACATTCATTTGAAAAAAACTTACACATCCAATATTTTAGCGGAAATCTATTTATTATTAAAAAAAACTTGTAAGTTTGTATCATCTACAACTACAAAGCATGAATCAAAATATAACACTGTATATATTTATATTTTTCTTCGCAACTACCTCTAAAGTTTTTCCGCAACAAGAAGAGTCATTAGACACTATTTTGAATAAAACAATGAAAGCTGCAGAAACTTACTCAGAAGTAGTGGAAGAGTTTGATGCTGAAATTTATATGAGGGTGTATGTGCAGACATTAAAGAAGAACTTTCTTTATCGCTACACGCATTTAATACCTAAGTTCGTTTTACATGACAGAAATGCCGATGAGGGTTTAATAGAAGTACTTAGCGATTTAAAGTTTAACTATCCTAATAATTACACAGCAGATATAAAACATTTAGCAGGCACATTTTCGCAGAAGCATGTGGACGAAATGCTACCTTCAAGTCTTGTACATTTAAATATATACAACGAAATGTCGAGCAACGAACGCTTCTTTATGCCTCTGAGAAAAGCATCTAAAAAGTATTATCAATATGAGCTAAATCACACACATATTGAAGACAACATAACATTTTACACCATTTCGTTTACACCCATTTTTGAATCTCCAAAGTTGTTGGAAGGGACATTTATAGTGGAAAAAGGAACCTGGAGGGTAATGCAATTTGTAGGTGAGGGGGTCGATTTAGGTTCAGAGTTTTCGGTGGAACTATATATGGGCAACACAAAATCAAGCCAACTACTTCCTGTTAATGCAATTATCCATCAAAAATTTGCTTACTTGGGTAATGTAGTTACCAATAGAAATCTTGTCAGCATCAACTATAAATTAATTAAACTGAATGACAAGAGACCGAAGACAAAAAATCTGAACATTAGCAACTTATACAAGGTAAGGCTTGACTCTGTGCCAATACAAAACGATCCTGCTTTTTGGGAAACAGCACGTAAAATTCCCTTACAAACGCGAGAAAGTGATCTGCTCAATCAATATCTCATCGACCAATCAAAGAAGAGAAAAGAAAAAGCTGCAACCGATTCATTACATTCAACAAAAAACAACTCCGTGGCATGGGCAAAAACCATGGTTATGAACTCTCGGTACAAATACAAAGTTACCGATATCAAATATGGTGGAGTTCTAAATCCAGCATTATTAGGATATTCATCCTTTGATGGCTTAACATACCGTCAAAGACTAAACATACACTATGAACTAAAAAGACAATCAAGTATAGAAATGCAAGCTTTTGTGGGCTACATGTTCAAAAGAAAAGAGCTGTTCACCAACATCACTACTACATGGAACTATAACCCCACTCATTTAGGCAAACTATCCCTCTCGGTGGGAAACAATAACAAAACCTACAGTTCGCTCTTTCTTGAAGAAATTCAAGACAGCTTAATCAATAGCGGATTAAATCTGAAAGATTTGTCTTTAGAATACTTCAAAGACTATTATATACGCCTTCACAACACAGTGGAGGTAACAAATGGGTTTAGCATTGGAACCAGTTTAGACTATCACATTCGTGATGCCACCAATAATAAAATAGACAATAGTGCCATGGTTGCTACTACCAACAAACTAAACAACAGCGCAAATGGCATCACCAAAATGCTCAAAAGTCGAAACACATTCGCTCCCTCAATAACTTTGACATGGACACCCGAACAGTATTTTCGTTTCGAAAAAAGACAAAAAATATACGTCCGATCGCCCTACCCCACAATGAAATTAGAGTTTTCGAAAGCTGTAAAGGGATTTTTGGGAAGCGAATCCAAATACAACAGAGTAGAACTCGACATTAGTCAAAACATTCAGTTAGCACTGATGCAATCATTCCAATATCATATTGGAATGGGATTTTTTAGTAACCAAAAATCTGAGTACTTTACAGATTTCGTCTATTTTGCAAAACGAAACTTCCCTGATACATGGGATGATGGTATTGGCGGTGTTTTCAATCTTTTAGACCGAAAGTTCTATAATGCATCCGATACCTACCTCCAAAATCACTTCATGTACGAATCACCTTTTATAATATTAAACCTTGTACCCGTCCTCTCAAAAGGAGTTGTGACGGAAAGATTATACTTCAGTCATCTATACAATCCGTTCATCCGTTCGTACAGCGAATTTGGATATGGTATTGGCAACAACTTCCTCAATGCTGCTGTTTTCGGTGCGTTCCACAAACTAAAGTTTCATAAAATAGGGTTCAAAATATCTTTGAGCATTTTCGATTGACACTACATGGCTTGAAATAGAGTGGAAGTGTTCTTTCGTCATCCAAACTAACTGCAAGTTTTCAAGCTAATATCTTTTCGTAAGCTTTTATGACTCACACCCAAAAAAGCGACTAAAACCCAAAGGTTCTAATCGCTTTGACACACAATGAAAAGTAAAAGTAATAAGTGTAGTGTGTATAAATTATGAGTGAGAAGTCTTAAATAGAGTCCCTCAGTAGCTTAGTTTCCGTCAGTTTATTCCCCTCCAACAGATACTCTTCATCCGAATTCCACTCCAATCTGTTTCTGTGTCCATAGTCATTACCATATTTTCGGCGAATGGCTTCCGATGATCGGGCTCTCTGATAGTCTGCCAACTCTTCACTCACCTCCAACTTAGAGCCACTTGGCACATATACCTCTACCACCACAAACTGCTTGCGATAGCCTTGCTCTTTTGGTGTTTTAAAGAATTGGGGTAGAAACAGAATCGAATCATTTTGCTCCACCTTGAAATCAAAATTTCTAACATTGGCTTTTGCAGCCTTATAGTTTTTCTCAAAACTGGAGTATATTGTCTTTACATGAAAGAGCGTGTCTTTGCTTGTTTTCATGCTCAAGTGGATACTATTAAACAACAAAGAGTCCTCTTCAACATTGTAGAAAGGTAAATTGTAGAAAGAGAAATTATCCATATCAACCTTCTCATCATTCGAAGTAATTGTAATATTAGCTATCTTAGGCGTCACACTAAAGTAATCGAGCGGATAGCGCGCCATTTCTACATACAGTTTGTTGCCTGTAGGAGGAGTCAATGCAATATTTGTCTCTTGTATACTCTCTCTGCTAAATTTTCGGGTAATGGAATAACCAAGCATCAATCCAGAAATAATACCCACAAACCACAATGTTGCCACTACAAAACCAATGGCGGGTCTCGATTTTGCTTTCATCACGCGGCGAACTATCCACACAATCACAGAGACAAAAGGTACTACCAAAGTCAACACGATAGACATGCAGAGCAATGTATGCTCAAATCCTGGGTTTACAAATAATGATTCAAGAGGCACGAATTGAGCTCCCGTAAAAATCAACGTGAACAGCGAAATCATCAAGCCAGCAGCTATCACACCCACCATTCCGAAGAATATGATTTTGACAAAACCAACCAACATTGTCAAACAACCCGATTTCTCTACGTGAGACGACGAATATGTTGTATGTGATGCATCAATGGGAGGTGGTGGAGGTGTACTTCTATAAATCGTGTCACTTTGCTTGCCTGAAGTAACATCTGTTGCAGTGGCATCAACACTTGAATTATTCGCATCAGCTCTGCTACTTCTCGTTTGTGCCACATTGCCACTCACTGTCTCCTTAATCGATTGCAAATACTCCTCTTCGCCCATCATCTCAAGCTTTTGCTTCACCGTTATAGCTTTAGGAACTATAATCCAAAGGATAACATATATAGCCACAAAAGAAAGGTTTACGCTTGAACTCAAATTAAACGGAAAAGATGAGTTGAATATAATATGATTAAAAGCATTGAAAGGAATACGTACCAATCCAAGAAAATTAAATAGAATTGGCAACAAGAAAATCAAACGTGGTATCCACGAATCTATTCTAAAATAAGCCGCTATTCCTCCACACACCCCCCCAATAAATCGGTCGTTTGGGTTACGATACAAGCGCTTGCTCACATTGTTAGGCAATGGTTGTGCAGGCACCACTATCCACATTATTATATATACCCAAAACAGCAAGCTCGAAAGAAAAACAAATCCCAATCGAACAAACACCGGGTCTATCTTAAAATAATGTCCTAATCCACTACACACACCACCCAATATTTTGTCGTTCGACTTCCGAAACAGTCTCTTTCTCTGTTGATTCCCTACTGGAGGTGGCATTTGCGACGCTGCACCCTTGGGACGTGGAGGGGGTAGTGTGTTCTCCTCATCAAATTCGTTAAATTCTGAATCAAAATTTTCAACACGTCCTATGGTGTCTATTATAGAAGTCACATCATCATCTGTTATACACGAGATACCATGCTTCAGCCTATTACCAAACAGCTCCGCAATACGATTTTCTATATCGTTCACTATCTCATTCCCCTCAGCATCGCTACCAAAATACTCCTTCAAGCTCTGTATATATTGGCTCAATAAATGGTAGGCTGTCTCTTCAATGGTTATCAATTGACCTTGAAAATTGATATTGATTGTTCTTTTCATCTTCTGTCTGTGTTGATATTATTTATAAATCGGACGAATTACTCTCTTCATTCACATTATCACTCTCTTCCTCATTGGTTTTATTCACCAATATTTCTACACTCCCACTAAGTTCGTTCCAGGTGGTCTCCAATAGTTGGTAAAACACCAATCCCTTTTCGGTAAGCGAAAAGTATTTTCGAGGTGGTCCCGTTGTACTTTCCACCCATCGGTAGCTAAGAATGTCGGCATTCTTCAGCCTGTTCAATAGTGGATAGAGGGTTCCTTCAAAAAGATGTAACCCTGCCTTTTTCATCTCCTCAATTATATCTCCTGGATATACTTCCTCGTTTTTTATAATGGAAAGAATGCAATATTCAAGCACACCTTTCCGCATTTGACTTTGTATATTTTCGA
>CAZXGV010000065.1:10626-12433 GCA_964640575.1 uncultured Dysgonomonadaceae bacterium | reverse complement strand
ATAATATGCTTGTTGCAAAATATGCCACTTTCCATACACTTCGACATAGCCCACTGGGTGTGGTGTGTCAATTCCTGACTTCAACAAACGCAGTGCAACCTTATATGAGCGCTTGGCTTTGGTGCCCCTAAACCATGAATACATATAGCGATTGAAAACCGTGACCCTCTTGAAAGACTTGATGCACAGTGCATGCCCTCCGCTGTGGATAATCTTTATCTCGTTGCGGTCGTCCTTCAGCGTCTCACCTTTTTGGTCGAAGGTGGTAGGAAGCGACTTCAAGAAGCCCCGCAGCTCCTTAAATTCAGGGTTGACACGTACTTTTATCATTGCGTTGTTTGGATTGTGTTAATTAACTCTGCCATTAAATGACTCCTAGGTAAACTTATTTCGAAATAAATTTGCCGAGGAGTGTTGCGATGAATGTAGAGAATTAATGTCGGTTGGGCAAAATGGCTGTGTTAATTAAACTTGTAGGGATACATAAAGGCGAATGCTACGCTTTCACCACATCAAAGTCTACCTCTGGAGCATACTCTTCGTGAATGATGGGCTCCTCAAACGTTTTGTCACCTGAATTCTCATCCCCTTCCATCTCTTGAAAACCTTCTACATTCATCACCTCGATATTCATTGCAGGAGTCACCCTTTTCTTCCCCACCCCAAAGCGATCGGCACTCAAAATGATACCAAAATAGGCACAAGTGATGAGGGTAGATGTTCCCCCTCTACTAATCAGGGGCAAGGGTTGCCCAGTGACAGGAATAAGATTGACTGCCACCGCCATGTTCACAAAAGCCTGCATGCCCAGCATCAACGCCGAGCCCAAAATGAGGTATTTGGGAAATAGTTTTTCGGTTTTTCGTGCAATTTTTCCAGCACGCATCATAATGATGATGTAGAGAATGAGCACCACAGTGCCGCCCAGTAGTCCCATCTCTTCCAAAATGATACTATAGATGAAATCGGAGTAGGCTTGTGGCAAAAAGTCGCGCTCTTTGCTGTTGCCTGGGAACTTACCAAACACACCGCCATTGGCAATCGCTATTTTGGAGTGTGCTACTTGATAGTTTTCATCCGTAATTTGGTAGTACGACTCATGGTCTTTCTCGGGGCTGTTGCCAAATCGGTCGATTCGAGCCTTCCAAGTAGCAGTACGACCAAGCAGTTTGCTTTGTGTCCAACTGACGGGAATAATCATCAGAAAAAACACAACGAATGCCACCACCGCCATCCCCACAAGAGCAGTTTTTGCCAAATACATGAACCTTACGTTGCCAATAAACATCAACACAAAGCAGACAATAAACAAAAGCAATGCCGTTGAAAGATTGTCGATAGCAATAATGAAGCACACAAGCGACATTAATCCTATCATCCACAGAAACAGGATGCGTTCATTGTCTTTGTTTTGCCTGCTCAGCAAAAAAGCAATAGTTCCCATCAGCGATATCTTGGCAATCTCGGAGGGTTGGATGCTCACACCCATTATCCTAATCCAACGCTCTGCGCCGTTTATCTCGGTGCCCATAAACCAAGTGAGAATGAGCAAAACAACCGATGCTATCAACACAAATATAAGCGACGAAAAATATTTGTAGGGCACATTGTGCATAAACAATATGACGCCCACACCGCCTAGCAAAAATGTGGCGTGGCGCAAGATGGGTCCCCAATGATTTTGTTGTCGATAGACAATGGTGCTGGTAGCACTAAACACTTCGATGAGTGATATGATACAAAGAGCTATGAAAACTGACCAAATAATCTTGTCTCCTTTGAATATTTTGGAGAAGAAGCCACCGTC
>CAZXGV010000065.1:0-10526 GCA_964640575.1 uncultured Dysgonomonadaceae bacterium | reverse complement strand
ACAAATCCCTCACATACTGTTTAAACTGATCTCCCCTATCCTCATAATTCTTAAACAAATCGAAGCTTGCACAAGCGGGCGACAATAACACCACGTCACCTTTTTGGGCAACATCATAGGCAATTTGCACCGCATCTTCCATACTATCCACATCAAGTATCAAGGGCACCATCCCGTCGAAGTGTTTGTGCAATGCACTGTTATCCTTTCCGAGGAAAATGAGTGCACGCACCTTCTCTTTCACCAGTTGTTCAATTTCCGAGTAGTCATTTCCTTTGTCAGTGCCTCCCAAAATAAGCACCACCTTCGACTTCATGCTTTGCAAAGCATACCAACACGAATTTACGTTGGTTGCCTTAGAGTCGTTCACATAGAGAACACCACGCACCGTGGCAACCTTCTCGAGCCGGTGCGGCACACCTTGAAAATCTGTAAGCGATTTGCGCAAAGTTTCGTCGCTTATGTCCAAAAGCTTCGACACCAATCCTGCTGCCATCGAATTATATAAGTTGTGAGTGCCCTGTAGTGCTAATTTATCTTGTTTCATTCTAAATGTACTATTATTGACATGAATATATAGGTGTGCATCTTTCTGATATGCACAAATTCCATCGGCTTTCGCTTGTGCAAAAGGAATTAGATGCGAAGGCGGTTTCAGTTTCTCTATTTCGCGCACAATATGCGAATCGTTTGCCCAATAGATAAGTGCACTTTCGGAAGTTTGATTATTAATGATATGCATCTTTGCATCCACATACTTTTGCATTTGATTGTCATAACGATCCAGATGATCGGGCGTGATGTTGAGCACCACCGCATAATCAGCTTTAAACTCCGTCATCGCCTCGAGCTGAAAGCTACTTAGCTCCAACACATAATAATCGTGATGCTCTTCGGCTACTTGTTTGGCAAAACTACTGCCCACATTGCCAGCAAGCCCTACATTCAGTCCTGCCGATTTCAATATATGATAGAGCAGTGTGCTTGTTGTTGTTTTTCCATTGCTTCCTGTGATGCAAATGGTTTTGGCTTTGGTGTATCGTGCTGCAAATTCAATTTCGGATATCACAGGAATGTTTTTTTGCATCAACTCCTTTACCACAGGTGTCGTATAAGGTATGCCTGGGCTCTTCACCACCTCGTCGGCTTGTAATATCTTTTCTAAAGTATGTGCTCCTTCTTCAAATGGGATGTTATGTTGGCTCAATTCATTGCGAGATTGTGCCGACAACTCTCCTTTGTCCGACAAAAACACATCCAACCCTTGTGCCTTGGCGAGAATTGCAGCACCCACGCCACTCAATCCACCGCCCAACACAACTAATTTTTTCTGTTTTGATTGATAATCTGTCTCCATCTTATCTCATTTTTAAAGTTGCTAATGTCAACACCGCTAAAATGATTCCCACTAACCAGAATCGAACCGTAATTTTTGATTCGGGTATGGGTATAAAAGGCTTTTGTATGATTGCATCAATAGAACCGTTGCCAGGTTTCTGAAAATGATGATGCAGCGGTGTCATTTTGAACACACGCTTCCCATATCCATACTTTTTCTTTGTGGCTTTAAAATAAACCACTTGGATAATCACCGATAAACTCTCCACAAAAAACACACCACACAAAATAGGCAGCAACAATTCTTTGTGAATGAGTACAGCAAACACACCAATGATTCCTCCTAACGTCAAGCTACCTGTATCGCCCATAAATACTTGTGCTGGATAGGCATTGTACCACAAAAAACCAACGGTAGCTCCCACAAATGCAGCTGCAAACACCACAAGCTCTTGACTTCCGGGGATAAACATAATATTAAGATAGGAGGCAAACTCTATATGACCCGACAGATAAGCCAAAACGCCCAATGTAACACCTATAATAGAGGAGCTCCCTGCCGCTAACCCATCTAATCCATCTGTAAGATTGGCGCTATTAGAAACTGCTGTTACAATTAAAATAATAACTAATACAATAACAACCCATACAGCTTTGTCGGCATGAGGACCCATGAAAGACACAAGTTTTTTGTAGTCGAAGTTGTTGTTTTTTTGAAAAGGTATCGTGGTTTGCGTGGTTTTCACATTCTTTTGTGCATAACTAACGCTCTCTATCGTATCTCCCACTTTCAGCTCTTGGTTTTCGCGCACAACAATATCGCTACTCAAAAACATTGTCAAACCTACTATAAGTCCCAACCCTATTTGGGCTACAATTTTGAACTTCCCTTTTAGTCCGTCCTTATCTTTGCGAAACACTTTGATGTAATCATCTAAAAAGCCCAATACACTCAACCAAATTGTTGTCACAATCATCAAGATGATGTATATATTGTCAAGGCGACCAAACAGGAGGATTGGGATAAGTATGGCTATGATAATAATAACACCCCCCATTGTGGGAGTACCCCTTTTAGCAAGTTGACCTTCGACATCAAGATTGCGAATAGACTCGCCAATTTGATATACTTGTAGCTTTTGGATGATACGACGCCCAATTATCGTGGAGATAAACAACGAAAACACGAGCGCCATAGCTGATCGGAACGACACATACTGCATCATTCCCGCACCGGGGAAGTCAAGTTTGTTTAGATATTGAAAAAGATAGTACAACATATCCTGTTAGTTGTTATTCTATATAGTTAGTTTAAATTGAAAAGCACTCTTCTACCACTTCTTTGTCATCAAAGTGATGTTTCACTCCGTTAATCTCTTGATATGTCTCATGCCCTTTGCCTGCTATGAGTATAACATCGCCAGGTCTTGCCAAGTTGCATGCAGTTTTGATTGCCTCTTTGCGATCAAGTATACTAAGAGTCTCTCTTTTCTGTTGCTCTGTAAGACCTGTAAGCATATCGTTCAAAATCTCTTGTGGATCTTCAAAGCGAGGATTATCCGATGTAAGAATAACCCTTGTGCTTCTGTCAACCGATTCCTTTGCCATAATGGGACGTTTTGTTTTATCGCGATTTCCACCGCATCCCACCACGGTTATAATTTCTCCTTCATTAGCCAGCACTTCGTCTATAGCTTCTAGCACATTCACGAGCGCATCGGGGGTGTGGGCATAATCGACAATAGCCGTTACATCGTTCGAAGAACGAATGGTTTGAAAACGCCCTGCCACAGGTTGCAATGTGCTAAGAGTAACTAGCACATCTTGGGCTGGCAAGCCCAAAAGCACGGCTGTTCCATATACCGCCAATAAATTGTACACATTAAATCGACCTACAAATTGAACGGTGAGTTCTCGTCCGTTTATTTCAATGTCAGTGCCATCGAAATGTTTCTCGAAGATACGAGCTTTATAATCGGCAAGCTTCTTCACAGAGTATGTATGTGGTGAAGCTTTTGTATTCTGCAGCATCACTTTGCCATTTTTATCGTCCACATTGGTGAGTGCAAAAGCAGTTTTGGGTAGATTATCAAAAAATTGCTTCTTCACATTCAAGTAGTCGAGCATGTTTTTATGATAGTCTAAATGATCCTGACTCAAGTTGGAATACACTCCACCAACAAAGTGCAAAAAATGCACACGATGCTGATGAATGGCATGAGAACTTATCTCCATAAAGGCAAATTCGCACCCTTCGTCCACCATTTTGCGCATCAATCGGTTCAGCGATATTGTATCTAATGTGGTGAGAGAAGTTGGATAAGCCGTGTCGTTTACATAATTGCAAACAGTGGAGAATAAACCAGCTGAATAACCCAATTTGCGAAACGTATTATACAGGAGTGTAGCAATAGTGGTTTTACCATTCGTTCCAGTTACCCCTATAAGCTTCAATTCTGAAGAGGGATTGCCATACCAAGCAGAGGCTATTTCGGCAATAGCCTTGGCACTATTCTCCACCTGTATGTAAGTGACACGTTGGAAGTACTCCTCAATCATAGGCTTATCGTACACCACTACAGTAGCACCTTGCTCTATAGCTTTTGGTATATAATCATGACCATCGGTGCAAATTCCAGCAACAGCTACGAAGAGAGAGCCAGGTTGCACCTTTCGCGAATCGGAACAAACCTCTTTAATAGAGATGTCCTTATCTCCGTGCACGGAGATAACCTGTGTATTTTGAAGAAGCTTCTCTAATTTCATTTTATTTATATGTTTCTTTTTATCGCAACACCAAGCTAATGGTTGAACCCTTTACTATTTTATTACCTGGACCAGTTGATTGAGAAATCACCTTGCCCGATCCTACAATATTCACCCTCAATCCTGAACTCTCTAGCAAATATAATGCATCGCGAGCACCCATTCCGTAAACGTTAGGCACTAAATTGTCTATTAACGTTAACTCTTCGGGTTGATATCCGATGCTGTCGTTCCTTATTTGCACCCACTCCACATTCTTTTCAGGTGCTTTTGGGGCGTAGCCCAACTCTTTTAGCACCTTTTGATTCTTTGACCAAAGTCCATTTTTAATGGTGGGTGATTTTATCAATGTAGAGTCAACACGACAGTCTTCTACTGACAACTGTGTGTTTCGCACGTATGTTTGCTCCGCAATATCTTTGAAAACCATCCCTGCCATTCCCCCACCAGAAGGTATTCCTTTTGGTTTACGTATCCCTACAAAGCAAGTATACTTTGGATTGTCCGATGGGAAGTATCCGCAAAACGAAACAAAGTGCCCGCTGTATCCACCACCAGAGGCAATTTGGGCTGTCCCAGTCTTCCCTGCAATTGGAAAGAAGTCGGATTTAACCACTTTGGCTGTTCCTCTCTCTATGACTCCCTCAAGCATTTCATGAACCATATCGATAGACTCTTTGGATGCTATGGATGGGTTGACAATCTCTCCCTCCACCTTTTTTGTTAGCTTGCCATCTTTATAAAACTCTTTTGCAATAAAAGGTTTCAACATTTTTCCATTATTTGCCAATGCATTGTAAAACATAAGCAAATAGATAGGTGGGACTTGAGTCTCATATCCAAAAGACATCCATGCAAGGGTTGTCTTTGACCATGGATTAGCTTTATCATTGGGGTGACGAATTTGCGATGTGCCCTCAATGCCTTTCAATGGAACATCCCAATTCAAAGATTTAGTCAAACCCATTTCATCAATACGTTTCGTAAATTTTTCTGGTCGATTTTCGTATGCTTTCAAAGCAATTTTCGCCATCACAATATTAGACGATACCTCTACTCCCTCCTTCACTGTCAAATAACCCCTATCTTGACCTTTTGTCCAATAGTGGTCGCGCACTACACGTCTATTGTGCGTATAAAGCCCAGTACCTACATGAAACGAATCAGTAGGATTGATTGCCCCATCCTCAAGCGCTGCAAGCACAGTCACAGGCTTGAATGTGGAGCCAGGTTCATTCATGTATGAAAACACATTGGGGTTTCCCTCTGCATATACACCTTTTCTTACTCTATCTAAATTGACAATGCCTTTTATCTCGCCTGTTTGCACTTCCATAATAACAGCACAACCAGACTCTGCATCTATCTCAATAAGTTTGTTACGTAGTGCTCTTTCAGATATGTCTTGGATATCTGCATCGAGTGTAGTCACAATATCATATCCATCTTGAGCAGGGATCTCCACAACATCCATCCACCTACCTTGAATCTTCTGGCGGTTTTTCACACCTGGAATACCTCGTAGCAATGAATCGAACTTCAACTCCAAACCACTAGATCCCCCTTTGGTCATATCTCCATATACACTGCCAACTGTTCGTGTAGCTAATGATCCAAATGGCTTCTTGCGAGAGTTTTTCGGCTCAGCTATCAGCCCACTTTTATTAGAACGTTGATTAAGGAAAGGAAGCTTTCTGATTTCTTTGAGTTCTACATACGAAATATCTCTTTTAATAAGACGTACATAACGAGTTTGCTTTCTCACTTTTTTGTCAACTCCTTGTGCCTTGTATGACGCAATTTGTTGTGCTTCATTTTCTCTTTGTTTGAACTTATTCAGCAATAATGCACGGTATTGACCTGCACTCTTGTCTCCAAACATGGCAGATAACTCTTTCGACAGAGGATCAGCATACTTCACAAGAGTATCTTTCTCCATTCCATCTGCCCAGAAATCCATATAGATACCATAAAGAGGCTCGCTGGATGCAAGCAGTTTGCCATCGTGAGTGAAAATATTTCCGCGTGTTGGTAAAATCACTCTATCTCGAATAACCGTTTCTTTCTCACCTACTTCACGCCACCTCTCGCCTTCAGATGTAAACACAATCTTTCCTGCAGATAATACGATAAGCCCACCAAAGAGTATCATCATCACAACAATGATACCATATCTGTTTAAGATTCTTCTTTTTTTACTTGCATCTCTAGACATTATATCCTCCTTCTCATTTCTTTATATAATAAATGGGTTCGTTAGATATTCCAATTTCTAAACCATACTCGTCAATTAACCTTTCTATTTCAGTTTGTCTGCTTGCCTCAGTAAGGTTCGACGAAATGGTGAGTGATTCATATTTAGCATCCTTCAATTGGTGTTGAAGTTTTTCAATTTCCGACATTTTGCGCAAATAAGTATATCGATGACTAATAAAGACAAAAATAATTATCAATGAAATCACAAAAAAGCGCATATTATTAATGATGAAGCTTTCAGTAAGAATCCTTCCACCAAACACATGAACAAATGATTTTCTGATTTTATCAAACTTCATAACTATTTATATTTTCTCTGCTATTCGCAGTTTTGCACTTCTCGAACGTGGATTAAGTCTTTGTTCTTCCTCTTCAGGAATTATCACCTTGCGATTGATAACCTTTAAACTCGTTAATGGATTGCCATAGAAATCCTTTTCAATCTTACCTTCAATATTACCAGAACGAAAGAAATTTTTTACAATTCGATCCTCCAAAGAATGATAAGAAATAACGCTAATTCTCCCACCTTGTGCTAATCGCTCAACTGATTGCTGCAACATTTCCGACAGTGCGTCTAACTCCTGATTCACCTCAATTCGCAAAGCTTGAAAAGCTTGTGCCAACACCTTTCTCTCTCTATCGCGTATAGTAAAACGCTCCATTATCTCTAAAAAATCATTTACTGTTGTGAGTGGCTTCTTTTGCCTTGCATTAACAATAGCTGAAGCAATTTTTCGTGCCATGCGTAATTCTCCATATTGGAAGAACAAGTTGGACAATTCCTTTTCATCATAATTGTTAAGAATGTCAGCAGCCGTCTGCTTAGCTGATCGATTCATCCGCATGTCAAGCTGACTATCGTATCGAAAAGAAAAACCTCGGTCCTCATCATCAAAGTGATGTGAAGACACTCCCAAATCAGCTAATATACCATCCACCTTTTCCACATGATAATATTGTAGGAAATTGCTTAAGTACCTAAAATTACTGCGTACAAATACAAATCGATCATCATCGAGAACATTTTTATACGCCTCTTCATCTTGATCAAAACCAAACAATTTACCATTCTTATCTAAACGGGAAAGAATTTCTTTTGAGTGTCCCCCACCTCCAAAAGTTACATCAACGTAAATGCCATTTGGCTTAATATTTAAGCCATCGATGCTCTCTTTTAGTAAAACTGGTATGTGATAATCCGTCATAACAGATTCAATAACTATATTACTCCATTAGTTTCTGGATTTCATTTGCAAAATCCTCTGGATACATAAGTGGCTTTTCAAGTTTTTCTTTTGCCCAAATCTCTATTGTGTTGTCAACTCCCAAAAAACGAACATGGGTGTCAATATCAGCAAGCTCTAAATATCTTTTCGAAACAAGAATTCTTCCACTACCATCCATTTCAAGACGTTCTGCATCTAAAACAAACTGACGAAAGACCTGTTGCTCTGTTTTATTCCATTTATTGAGTTTGCCACGCAATATCTCAATTTCATTCTCCCAAACCGATCCTGGATAAAGCACTAAGCAGTCTTGAAAAATATCTTTACGCAGAACAAGCCATTCCTCCCCTCTCAATTGGAGAAGCTTTCGAAATGTAGCAGGAACAAATACACGTCCTTTTACATCGGCCTTTGCTTCAAAATTTCCTAAAAATTGATTCATTTTTCCACTCTACTTGTACTCTAAAAATAATTCTTGGTGTAAAATTACAAAAATTATCCACTTTCCCCCACTTTTCAACACTTAATTTGCAAAAAAGTTATCAACAGGTATAATTTATTTGTTAAATTTCTCATTTCCAAAAACTTGAACCAATAAAAACATGATAGAATAGAGCAAAGAAAGCCGTTTCAACATTAGGTTTTGTATAGATTACTAACTCAAATAGAATTTAAGCGAAAACTATAGACAAGAATTACTTGAAAAAGTATAATTAAAATAGATTGCATCAATCAAATCAAATAAAAAAAAGCTCAATATCTTTAGCATATTTACCGCCAAAAATATTGAGCCAACTTTACCACACTCAGCAATAATCAAAGAGACTGAGAACAGTCATAGCGTTTAGCTATGAAAAAAATAAACTTTGGATTAGCAATTACAATAAATAATCGTTTGCCAATTCGTTAAACTCTTTCACCTGTTCTTGTTGCCACTCCTCAGTTTTTCCTAGCTCTTTAGCCAATAGCTCAGCCACCTTAGGAGCCATCTTTTTAGCTGCCCTTGCATCTAAAAACAATGTGCGCACTCTACGAGCCAAAACATCCTCTACCGTTTGAGCCATCTCTTCACGTGCTGCCCATATAACATGAGCTTGTGTAAAAGTGTAATTAGGATCTAATAATTTGCTGTACTCAGGATTCTCACCTTCTATCTCTTGTACACCCTTTACATCTGTACCATACACATAATTCCAATTATTGCGGTCAACATCCTTTAGATAACCACGTAGTCTCATCTCTTTAGTCACACACTTGCGAGGCTCTAATGAACCCTCTTTGATGGCTAAATCAACCATCTCCTCTGCCATTTGACGATAGGTAGTCCATTTTCCTCCAGTTATAGTCAGCAAACCTGATTTCGATCGGTATATTTTATGACTCCGGGATATTTCTTTTGTTTTAGTGCTATCACTTTTAGTAGGTGCAGCTAGCGGACGCAATCCGGCATACACTGAAAGAACATCTTTCCGAGTTGGCTTCATATCTAAATATTGCCCAGCTTGATCAAGAATAAAATCAACCTCTTCCTCCAAAGCTTTCGGCTCAATTGAGTGAGAATCTAAAGGAGTGTCAGTTGTTCCCAACACAACTTTACCATGCCATGGCACACCAAAGAGTACTCTTCCATCCATTGTTTTAGGAATCATTAAAGCAGAGTCTCCTTCAAAGAATTTACTGTCGACTACAAGATGAACGCCCTGACTAGGCCTTACTCTCTTCCTAGCTTTAGGATCGTCCATTTTCATGATTTCATCCACAAATACCCCAGTGGCATTTATTACAATTTTTGACTCTATATCGAAGGTCTCCCCAGTTAACATATCCTTGGCTTTCACCCCATTTACACGGTTTTCATCTGATTTATTAATTGACTCAACTCTGAAATAATTCAAACAATGAGCACCATGATCTTGTGCTGTTTGCAGAAGAGTAATAGCTAATCTAGAATCGTCAAACTGACCATCGTGATACACAATACCTCCTCTTAAGCCTTCTCTCTTCAATCCAGGCAACTCTTTCTTAACAGAGTCCTTTCTCATAGGTAAAGAGCGACCTAATCCAAGGCGACCTGCCAATATATCATAAACTATCAGACCAATAGTATAAAAAGGTCTTTCCCACCAGCGATAGGCACCAATAATAAAACGCATATCTCTCACCAAGTGAGGTGCATTGCGACGCATCCGCCCACGTTCTCTCAAGGCTTCAATTACAAGCCTTACATCACCCTGTTCTAAATATCGAACTCCACCGTGCACCAACTTGGTACTGCGGCTTGATGTCCCTTTCGAGAAGTCATGCTGCTCACATAGGGCTACTTTATATCCTCGTGCAGCTGCATCAACTGCGACTCCCAGTCCGGTGGCACCTCCACCTATTACCAATACATCAAACTTTACGTTTTTTTGACGAAAAACAGATACTACTTCTTCTCTTTTCATTTCTTTTCTTTTTTATTTCTTGCTTTTTTACTTCTTTCCTTTCCTATTCGAAACAACTAAATCCAAACAAAGAATCTTTGCGCAAAGATAAAAAAAGATATCAAAAGAAACACCATATCTTCGATTAATTTTTTAAGCAAACTCTCTATTTGATAAGATATAGCGTTAAAATATTGAAAAAGACAGAAAAAAGAAGCGATCAACAGCGGTAAATAGCCAACTCATAGAAAGAGTGATACTGCAAGAGGTAGTTTTGCTGACCGCCACAAAAAAACTGAGCGATAGGCGTTGATTGTGGCAACCCGCAGCGATTATGATACAATTATCAATTGAAAATGGTATCCACTGCGGGAAATTGATACATAAAGATCTTTACACTTCCAGGTTTTAGAGAAAACATGCCATAAAAGAGACATAAAACATTTCTTCCGCCGAAGATTTGATAAACAAGAGATGAAAACGCAATCTTCCATTGAAGAAATGTTTAGAAAAG
>CAZXGV010000064.1:0-12718 GCA_964640575.1 uncultured Dysgonomonadaceae bacterium | reverse complement strand
CGTTCAAATGGGCTTCTTGCAGTTATAAAACAGATTCGATTTTATGCAATAGCTTATAAGGCTAAAGAGGAGCAAAGTGGATAGTTTTCAGTTTATTGATACGTGAAAACTATCACAGTGGAATAGCTTTATTTGAATTTAATAAATCAGTTCAACATATTTGATGATAATTAAAATGAGGGGTTAAAGTAATTACTTTAACCCCTCATTTACATAAAAATTAAATCCAAATTAAATCGATATAGAACAACTGTCTTACAATCTATTGATGGTCTTTATCGCTTCTTCGCGCACTTTAATGTTTTCATCTGTAATCAAAGGCTTTAGCCCTTCAATGATATCATCTCTGCGATGGGAGTAGTTGTACCAACCCAATGCTTCTATCGCTACTAGTCTCACCTCTTCATCTGCTGATGAATCGTTAACAAGCTCTAGCACTTGGTCGATTGCTTTGTTGTCGGGATGATTTCTTAGCCTTCTCAAATCAAATATTTTGTCTTTTGGTTTTACAGCAGTATCGTTAGACATAATAACTTCCATATATTTTGAAAAAGATTCACTACTCCTATCGATACTTGATAATAATTCATCAACCTTTTCAGGATTGTTGTAATCTTTTTGATTAGCCAACACTTGGTCTTTTAGTTTATCCAAATTAAGAAGCTGTAAGTATGTTCTTTGGCGATAGAGTATTCTCTCAGAGGTTGTATCCCAGAAAAAGTTTTCCAAATAGGCAGGAATAAGTCTGTCTGCACCATTCTTTGCAATGAACTCAACTGCAAAACGGCGGATTAACTCATAACTATCTGTGGCAGCCATCGAAAGCACATCTATAAAGTTTTCATCATCAAGCCTGCTTAGTAAGAAAAAAGATTCTGCACGTGTAATCATGCTATTTGACTCAGTATAAGTCTTTTTTAATAGATTTGAAATGTCAGAATAATTATTCTCATAAAGTTTTCTTAGAGCAAAGGCTTGTAAATCTACATTTTCATTATCGAGTTGTTTTAGCCAAAATTTATTGTCTCCCTTTTTTGTGTGTGTGACAAGATTAATATCGAAATCAATATTTGTGTTATTTGCAAAGCGGAATGTTGGATCGCCGATAATATGTGTCTCCAAGTAGTTTACATATTTACCCCAAGTACCTACTCGCATTCCAGCAGCCAATAGTCCCAAAAACTCATCTGGCCATTTATCTTGAATCACGTTTACAGTGTTTCCTTGTGTGACAAGTGTTTTACCATCGTTGAATATATACTCTCCAGCTACATTTTCATGATAATGAAACGAACCATTGTAGCACGCATTAAACATTACAAAACGAGCTTGTGGAGACATAGCTCTGATGTCATTAATGTTGATATCAAGAGTTAGGTTGAAGATTGAGTCTTTAGCAATACTCACCGAGTCAAACGTGTCCTCAACCCACGAAGGAGGAATGTTAAGAAAGTCTATGTACTGTTTCATAGCCTCTTCCTTGCTTTTATTTCTAGCTGCACTACGAATTTTACTTCTTGCGTATATTTTTATGTTTTCAATTGAAGTGTTGTGATCGCTGCCAGACTTATACCCATTTAGATATTGCATGTCTTTACCACCATGGTGATTAAAAAGCATTACATCAAGATTGGGTTGTTGAACCTCATCCATATAGTATTCTTTAATGGGCCAACGAGAATCGAAGTCCATGAATTTGACTTTTCCTTTGATTGAAAAGGCAACTGGAAATTGTTCTTTTAGTGCTAGTTGTTGCCCTGACCAAGCAACTTTTGACTCTGAGTTGTAACCATGACCTCTACCCATAGAAAGCTCGTTAAGAACGTTGTTCTTATTGCTTGTACGTTCTTTTACAACTTTTTCTAAATACTTTTTTAGATGTGTGTATTTATCTCCTTTTTCGTTATCATAAGGCTTTACTCTTGCAGAGTATATATCTGAATTCAATTTTTGAGCTCCATCATGTCTTAGTGAATAATAGAAATAGTCGGGATTTTCTTCATCTTGTTTCAAGAAATCGAATTTCAAATCAAAATCATCATAAAAACGATCTGAAGGAACGCTTGATCGACTCCAAGCATATCGCCCTTGATCCATTTTAAAAGCCGAAGTCATGTGCTGCGCATCTCTTAACATAGGGATAGGGATTTCTCCAACCAAAACCACACCTTCAAGGGGTGATTTTTTGTTGTTATACAATTTAAGAAGTACTGTTTTAATATCATCGGGTGATTGCCAATCATCTATGATAATATATGTGCCAAGATTGTCGCTTTCAATTACTTTTTTGTATGATTGTACAGCTTCGCTTGTTTTAGCAAAGCTTACACTGTCAATGACAATAGCAAATGATGTTGGAGTTTTTACTGTTGGCTCTAATATGGTTTGTGCTTTTAAAGTAAAAGCAAATGAGGCAACGAGTATGGCTATAAGAAATTTTGTTTTCATTTTTTTGTTTTAGTTAGTTCTGTTATACTGTTTTATTTTGTAAGAGTACGTTAGAAAGTACACCCTATACTTACTAAAACAGTTTTCCTATCATTAAAGTTGTAACTATTTGTTTTGGTATATAATAAATTAGCCTTCACAAATAGGTTTATCGGATTCTCTTCCTTGATTCTCTGAGAGTAAACTCCTGATAATGTCCCTGTATAATAGTCAGAGTTGTGATAATTGTTATCAACCATAATCAACTCTGAATGTATCGGATAATCCTTAAATGCTCCGCCATAAGTGTACTCTCCATTCAGGTTTTTATTGTATAAAAAACTTGCGCCAATAATCAGGTTTTTAGATAACTTGTCAGACAATGTAAAGTTACGCTTCCCAATTAGTTCACCCGAAATGTTTTCTCCATTTCTCACACTCTCAGGAAGAATATATTCATCGTCAAATTTACTATAATTAAATTTACCACCCACTAACCATTTATATGCGTTGTTTTTATTTTTTGTCCATGTATAACCAACCTTTATATTTTTGTTGGCATAAGTAGATCGAATACTTTTAAACAGAGTGAGATAGCCATCAAAATCTTCAGTGTCATCATATTTTGTAATATATTCGATGCCATCTCTGTTTTTTTGCATATACTCAAGTTCGAGATAATGTGAGTTGTTTCTTTCAGTTGTACTACTCATCATGGCTTTACTGTGCCATACTTTTTCTGTTACAGAACCATCAGGTCTTGGGTTTGTAAATGTTATCTCCGCATCTTCGACTTTCACAGAGTAGTTGCTTGATAGCATCAAATTGATTAGACCCGAATAGTTATATTGAATGCCACCACCAAAATTATTGCCAACATAATTTGTCGATCTTCCACTTCCAACTCCAATAGTTGCAGTTCCTAAACCATGAAGTACATAGTATGTTTGATCTATATATGTATTCACGTTGTGCATCTGCGACTCCTCTCTCAAGGAGTAATATTCAAGATTGAATCCGATATGATTTTGATTATTTATTGAATAAATCAATCCTGGACGGAGAATTAGTTGCATATAGTAGTTTTCTGTACGTATATCTCTCTGTTTAGCTCCTATCGAAGCATAATATTCTCCATTAAGCCCTAAAGCTAATTTCTCATTTATCTCAGGGAAGTTTACTTTAAATTGGAGGTCATAATGTTGATTGTTCCAATCGCTTGAATTTTCATCCGCAACAAAATAAGGCATACCTCGATAAGGGTCAATAATAGAAGAATTAAACTTTGCATCCTTGATAGCATCACGTGAGTAATTAAATTTACCCCAAAAATAAAAGTTGTTGACATTTACTCCACCTTCTGTGTTCAGTATAAGGCTGTTGTTTTTTTCACCATTCATCACACGGTGAAAGTTGCCACTTGTCATCTCATAACCCCCATCTAGTGATGTATAGGTTCGTGAGTTATCCAGCTTGAGCCCAGCAGCATTTGTGGTTTTGTTCCAAATCCAATTGAGCTTCATTTTCTCTATTGCAGCAGGCGATTGATTTTCATCTTGGGCATATCCAAACAAAGAGAAAGATATGAAAATCGATAAAATTAGATTTTTATATTTTATATTTTGCATCGTTTTTCTGTTTTTCTAAATTTAGTTTAATGTGTGATTCCAACTTGGCATTTTTGAGCCATAACGTCTGAACTCGGGTATAACTCCTCTTTCGAAATCATCGGTACTGTTATTTGTGTCTTGCAAGATTGGAGTACCATCAGGATTTTCACCGATTTTTTTGCGAGCTACACCAAGTGAATTGTATGTCGCACCTACTGTTGTAATACCAGCATCTAAAACCCCTGGCATTCGTTTCGAATCAACTTTTGTTTCATCATCTACCGCTTCTACGCCATCAAGCACATACTCAATTGGTATTTTTGCAAACAACTTTGGACTTGAACTACCTAGGTCATTTGTTTGCAATGTTTTATCATTTACTGGGTCGTACTGTTTGTCTTCGGGCACTTTAAATATCACATATGCTCCTCCAAAAACAGGAGTTAAATATTGTGGTATTCTGCCTATATCAGGCAAGCCATCGTAAAACACATGCTCCATGTCATAGGCAGGTTGATCAGGAAAGTTGGGATTGTTCATATTAAACTCAAATTCTGAGCTTGATCCATCAATTGGAGAATCAGGATTGTATGTTTCTGATTGATGATTAGCTGCAAACTGCGAAATGATACAGCTTTCCCCTGGCTTTAATGGATATTCTGTGCCGGTACCAGGAAATTTCCATAATCTATCAGTGTATACATACTTGTCTTTATCTTCAGCAGGCCAAGTGGGGAGTTTTGTTGTAGCCTTGCCGGGATGTAAAGTAGCAAAATGGATTCCATCAAGGTAAAGCAGTTCGTCGGAGTTGTTGTATATCTCATAAAATTGATTTCTGAAATAGAATTTCTCAGTACCTGAATAAAATATCTCTTTAAAAACCAATGGGCTTATTTGCATGCCTGAAATAGATATTTCTAGGGATTCCTTATCGGTAAATAATCCTTGGTTTATTAAACTTCCATTGAGATAATACCAAACACCTTCATTGTTTTGCGATTTCCCCGAAATAACCACGCTGTACATTCCTGGAATCAAGTTGTCAATGTTTACAGATGATGAAGTGATTTCCTTTTCAGTTTGAAAGCCTTCGGTATAGTTGGTAACAACAATTTTAAGACCTTCAACATTGTCAAAGTTCTCGATATTCATTTTTGTATTGAATGTTACAGATACTGGTTCTATTTTCTTCGCATCAAATGCATCTGAAAATCCATCACAACTATTTGCCATCAATATAAAAGATATGATTGCTAAGTATAGATATATATTCTTTATTTTCTTCATTGTTTAGTTTATTAAGAGGTTGACTTCTAATCCAAAAAAGAAGTTTTTATTTCTTTTATAGTAGCTTCCAGGCGATCGTTTAGATGCTACAATTGGATAACTTCTGAACATGTTGTTTGCAAAAAACGAAACCCGTATAAAGTCACTTATTTCTTTTGTTAAGTTGATGTTAAAGTTAAAAAGTGGAGGATATGATTCAGTAATATATTTAGAATCTTCTCGTTTGCGCAATATTGATTTGAACTCGTCTTCGTCTTTCTTTGAAGGGTCAAACTCATATTGCAGACCATCTTGTTTAGAAATATAGTAAGCAGGTATGGTGTCATTCCCAAACTCATAACTGTTTCGTTCATCCCATATAGTTTCTGCTGTAAGAGTGATTACAAATCCAATTTCGGGAATGTTATGTGTAGCTCTTAAAGCTGTTGAAAATCTCTCTGATTTACGTTTGCTCATCTTTGGTCCATATAGACCTATATGAGTTCTTTTTGTTGGGTCTGCTCCACTATTATCATAATAGGTGAAGTCGTTGCTATAGCTTTCATTTTTCATAAATGCACCAGAAAACGAAAATGCTGTTCGGATTGCATTGATACGATTGATATTTAAATCAAATTCAATTCCTTTCGTATTTGCAGTATGACTATTTGAAGGGGTGTAATATTCTGCTAAAACAGGACTGCTTGCTAACAGTTCGTACTCAGGCTGACTTCCATCTCCAGCTCGTTTATATTGGTTGAATGTAAAGGGTTTGAATGATGGAGACATTGAATAACCATTCTTTAACCTCTCTTCAAAACCTGTAATGTGCAGTTGGGCTTTATCAAAATTCAAATCTATTCCAATTTCCGATTTTTTGTTGGTTGCTACTTTTAAGTTTTTGTTGTCTGTATCAAAAACTCGTGTAGTTGTCATCAATATCCTATCTTTCTCATCTATATTCTCATTCGGTATTTCATTGATGTTTATAAATTCAAAGTATGCTTTTTCGGGATATAAATAAACGAGTGTAGGCATTTTTGCTGTCATCCCGAACGCACCTCGTAAGAATAATCGCTTGGGTAGTACTTCTATTGAAGCATTAATACGTGGGGACAGTTTATTTTCTGCACTCTTCATCATGTCGTATCGAAAACCCCCTTGAATGCGTAAAGCATTTTGCGGAGTTATGTTTGCTGTGAAGTTATCTTCAAGAAACAGTGCTCCGTGTTGAATAAAAGGAATATCATCATACGGACGAGGTCTGAAACTTGCGTTCAGTGCCTGTAGATTACGATAAGGAGGGGCCGTTTTGTCAAACGTTTTACCATCTCCAATATTGCCTTCTGTGCGATACTCACCCCCAAAAAGTATTCGATTGTCTATTTTGTTCCATCGTTTAAAAAGAGTGGTTGATACTTTAGTGAAAATATTCACTTCTTTCCCTTCAATATCGTATATCCCTTTGTAAGTAGAAGGTAAATAAACGGCATAATCCGATGGGTCTACATTTTCATAATTTGTTATCTTATTCCCATCAGCATCCATAATATCCAACCCTGGTCTGTTTGTTATAATTGCCCCATCAACAGTTGTCATTGAATAGGGTGCGTTGGCAGCAGTGTATAATTGTTCGTAATGACTATACCTGTCTGTATATTTACCCGAGACTGTATATTTAATATTTTTCAACCAACCTTTATTGATATAAATAGTGCCATTTGTGTTTAATGATACTCCAATGTCTTTTCCTTCCGACACTGTTTCTGTAATTTTATCGTCGGGGTTACGGTCACGATTGTTGGTTTCGTGCATGAAATCAAGAATTGTATTACTTTTCCATTTTTCGTTTAAAAATGAGTTTGAATAAAAAACTTTCGACACAAAACGCTCGTAATATCTATATGATTCCACTGGATTGTTCACATTGTAGGCATAATCAGCGCTTATATTTAAAGCTCCGCTTTTTCTCCCTAGATCAACACCTTTTTGTGCGAAAAACTGATAAACATTAGGGTTTGTTCTTGCTTTCACTTTCAGTGGTGATCTTCCCGCTTTTGAGTTGATGATAACTGCACCAGAAGTTAAGTCCCCATATTGAACAGAGGGTACTCCTCTAATCACTTCAATTGATTCTATGTTTTCAAGTGAAATTCCTCTCGTGTCAATCCCACCTGAAGGTGATGCTGTACCACCAAGCGCTGCCATTCCACCTCTAACAGTGGGATTCATTGTTTGTAAATTGGCATTGTTGGAAAGTGGGGTTCCATCTTGAATAATTGCTGAGCCCAAAGCATTGAAGTTTTGTGCACTGCTTTCCGATGAGATACTCCTAATGTTGATTTGAGATGCGGAGTTTAATGTCGGATTAGAGGATATTCCTCCAGGCAACAATGCCAGTATATTATCTAAACTTACAGATTGAAGATGTTCAATGGCTTTGTCTGAAATTA
Source organism: uncultured Dysgonomonadaceae bacterium (assembly GCA_964640575.1). Classification (GTDB taxonomy): domain Bacteria; phylum Bacteroidota; class Bacteroidia; order Bacteroidales; family Dysgonomonadaceae; genus UBA2632. The sequence continues at coordinate 4,962 of CAZXGV010000064.1, read as the reverse complement.
TTGAAGATGTCGATTGTCCTGGGCTTTGCTTGGCTGTTACTACAACTTCTTTTAATCGAAAATTGTCATCTCTCAATGTGAAGTCAATATTCATATTCGATCTTAGTTGTATCAAAGTATCAACAGGCACTTTACCGATAAATTTAATACTCAGTAAAACTTCTCCTTCGGAGACGCCGTTGATGAGATAACTCCCATCGTTCTGACTCATGGTTCCCAGCCCAAATCTTTCAATAAAAACTGTAGCTGCTGGGAGCGGCTTCCTTTTTCCATCCACAGTTTCGTAAACTGTTCCTCTAATGGAGAATTTGCTCTGAGCACTCAGAGGCTCAATTTTCAACACAATCAATGTTACCCAAAAGAGCATGAAAAGAATGTTTTTGTTCATTGTCATTTTCATAAAAAATATAAGTTAGTTAGTATTGATGAGTGGGGTTTTACAATTTATGTTTTATTAGTTTTAATCAAAACACTATCAAAATACGCTGCAAATGTAACAAAAAGTTATTAAAAGACCCAATGTTCAAACATATTTATTGTGTGTCTCTACAAAAGCTTTCATTTTCACATGATAAGTTGTGCATTTTATGTTCAAAGTTGTATGAATTTGAACAATAATTAGTGTTTTATTAAGTGAGTAAAACAAACAATAATGGGATTATAATACCAATTATCAATTCAATTCCGCCTCTACCCCACAAGCCTTTTTTGCCACGCGTTATAAACAATCCCGTAAGTGTAATAGTTATGAGAGAGAAAGCAAAAATGTCTGAAAATATGGTCCACCACTTATTTGGATTGTAGTGTAACCAATTAAATTGACTAATGATGGGACGTTTCCTTACTTGTTCATATAGGGCACTACCATTAGTTAAGTCAACAACTAGTGATGATCCCCCTTTCAAAAACACCTTCATGGTCTCATTGTCTGGAAAATAGTGTTTAGTATAGTTGTCGGTCTCTTTATAGGGTTGTAGGATGTTTAAAACCCTGTCTTTTGGAAACTCATCTTGTGAAAGAGGGTAACTCCCTTCAATATTAAAATTAAAGGATTTAATTGAATAGTCAGAATTGAAGTCTTTTTTGTGATTGAGAACAAATCCTGAAACAGCGTATATTATAATTACTCCAGAGAAGAAGAAAGATAGGTCACGGTGAATAATACGCGACCATTTCCTTAATTGTTTCATAAACTTTTTGCTCATACCTATAATATGGAGTATTCTTCAGCTTCTATATAATAGAAAGATAAGTAGTTTTTTCCTTCGGCTTCGTTTCTTTTTGCAATTTTTGTTCTGAAATCTTTAATGCGTTCTGCCTCGTTACTTACATTCTCTTGACCTTGTGCTTTTTGTTCGGTTTCGCATCCTTCGCCATCTTCACCATGTTCTTCAGCTGTGCCTACTGTCAGTTCATTTTCCCATTTCACTAAATAAGCTTCGTCAATTCGCTCTTCTTTTAGTCTGCCTTTCACACGCACTAAGTTATTGATACACTCCGCTTTGAAAGATCCTAAAGCATCAGACGACTCTACGCGTATGGTTTCAGAGTCATCATCGCCCATTAAGAAGAGTTTTTTTGCACCATGCGAGCAAACGTGTGTGCAGATGCCTTCTATTACAACTATTTTGTCTGTCTCTTGTTCTGCTGCCGCCAATATATCGCCAACTAATAAAGCGGCTTGTTCTGAATCACTGCCTGTTGTTTTTTTATTGCTTGTACAGCCGATAAGCATTATTGCACTAATAGCAACCAATAAGAACGTATTTAATTTTTTCATTGCTTTTAAAATTGATGGTTTAATTTTCGAACATTTTGAATTGTTTGCAAATATATATATTATTACTTGTATTCCCTATTTTTTTGTTTTCTGAAAACAGTAAACTATGTCCATTATTTCACTCGCTCAATAACGATATTCTGATAATTTCTTGCAACATCAATATAGATGTTAGTTCAATTTTTAAAATATAATTTCAACATATTCTTACATTGTTATCTAACTTATTTATCTTTGCATATAACAATAAAAAAAACTAATGTATTATGAAGCACGTAACATTTTTAGCGGTGCTATTTGTGCTTTTAGCCACCGCTTGTAACCCTCAAAAAGAGAATAAAGTATTGAAACAATCAGATTTTCCGACACCACCAGTCGCAGAAGTTAAGCCAGATACGTTTGTCGAGTTCAGTAATCAACGTATTGATAATTACTATTGGATGAAAGACAAAACAGATTCAAAGGTAATTAAATATCTTAATGCAGAGAATGCATATACTGATGCCGTTATGGCATCTACAAAAGAGTTGCAAGAAACTATTTACAACGAAATTTTAGGTCGCATAAAAGAAGACGACGAGAGTTATCCAGCCTTAAGAAATGGCTACTATTACTACTCACGTACCGAAACTGGCAAGCAATATCCAACTTATTGCAGAAAGAAAGGTTCAATGGATGCACCTGAGGAAATTATATTTGATGTAAATGAAATGGGAGAAGGTAAAACTGCCTTCATCTTCAGGGGTTACTCTGTTAGTCCAGATAATAGCAAAGCTGCCTATTTTTTCAATGAAACAGGTTCGTATGCCGAATTCAAGATGCATATCAGAGACTTAGCCTCGGGTGAAGATGTTGGATTCACCGTTGATGGCGCTACCTCGGTAGCCTGGGCAAATGACAACAAGACTCTTTTCTTTGGTGTTATCGATGAAGCATTGCGTTCGTATCAAATTCGACGCCAAATGTTGGATGCAACAGAGAGCCAACTAGTATATGAAGAAGAGGATGCTAAGTTTAGAACTTATGTCTCAGAAAGCAAAACTAAGGATTATATTTTCATTGGTAGTGCTAGTTCAACAACTTCTGAAGAGCGCTATATATTTGCCGACAAACCAATGTCAGATTTCAAAGTGTTTATGCCTCGCGTGAAAGATGTCGAGTATTCCGTATATGACCATAAAGAGAATTTCTTCGTGAAATATAAAGATAAAAACAACCTCAATGGAAAAATTTATAAAACCCCATTAACAGGATATGAAGATAAAGAAACCTGGAGTGAGTTTGTTGCTCACGATCCCAATGTGCGTATAGAAAGAGTGGATGTTCTGAAAGATTATGTCTCTTTACAGTTGCGTAAGAATGGACTCACTGAAATAGAATTGAAGCCCATTGGTGGGGGCGAAGCTAAATCTATATCTTTTCCCGAGCCAGTATATAGTACATCTTTAATTGGAAATACAGAATACAATGAATCAACTATTCGTTACTCTTACACTTCGTTGAACAGACCAACTACTCTTTATGAGTATAATGTTGAAGACAACTCTATTAAAAAGTTGAAAGAACAAGAAGTGCCATCTGGTTTCAATCCTGAGGATTATACAGTGGAGAGAATTTGGGCAACAGCCGATGATGGTGTTGAAATACCTATGGCAATTGTTTACAAAAACGAATTGAAGAAAGACGGGAGCAATCCTGCACTTATCTATTCTTATGGAAGCTATGGAATGAGTTCTGATGTTTATTTTAGTACTGCTTATTACAGTCTCATTGATAGAGGCTTTGTTTTTGCTATTGCGCAAATACGTGGAGGCAGCGACATGGGCGAGCAGTGGTATGAAGATGGTAAGTTGTTGAAAAAGAAAAATTCATTTACAGACTTTATCGCTTGTAGCGAAAAACTGATTGAAGATAGATATACGTCGGCAGATAAACTAGCTGCAATGGGCGGTAGTGCTGGTGGTCTGCTTATGGGTGCAGTGGTAAATATGCGTCCCGACTTGTACCATACAATTGTTGCGCAGGTTCCCTTTGTGGATGTCCTCACCACTATGTTTGACGAAAGTCTTCCGCTAACAGTAGGAGAGTATGAGGAATGGGGCAATCCTAACGATGAGGAATATTACAATTATATTAAGTCATACTCCCCTTATGACAATGTGAAAAGTCAGGATTATCCTAATTTATTAATAACTGGAGGAATCAATGACTCTCAAGTTCTATTTCACGAACCAACTAAGTGGGTTGCAAAACTTCGTGCTTTTAAAACCGATGACAACCTTTTACTGTTGCATATGAATATGGATTCGGGTCATGGAGGTGCTACGGGTAGATATAGTAGAATAAAAGACGTTGCTTTTGAGTTTTCATTTATCTTAAACCGAGTAGGAATCGATAACTAGTTTTTCGATACATTGTTGATTTTGACCTCAACACTGGGACATTCTAACCTTTTCAAAAGACATCTTTAAAGAGAGAAGTAGCGAATATTTAACTGCGTTGTATTTTATACACTATTTGATATTTATTGAGGCACTTTTTAAACAGGATGTTTTTAAAGTTGCACAAAGAAAATGTTTAGATGTAAAAATGTGTATCTTCACTTGTAATAAAAGAAGGATAGCAGGTTGCACTATCAACGAGGTTTATTTTGACATTCGAATCGATTTATTACATACAAAGTACGCTACATTAAAACTCTATAGTTTAGGGACATAGAGTTCTATATCCATGAGAAAGAGTATACAAGCATTAACATATATGCTAATTTTTGTATACTCTTTTTTGTCCTACTAAATATCTCTTTCATCTATTTTAGACCAAAACATAATCTTCGTTTTCATCTTCAAATACTGCAATCTCATCACTGCAATAAACAATTTCTATTTTGATGGGTCAAGCAGTAATTTGCATATGTTGTTAATATTCAATATATTGAGTGAGTCTTAGTCATTGGTTTGTCTTTTGCAATTAGAATAACACGTGACGTGTTATTTCTATTTACATACGTTTTTAAGAATAACATGACACTTGTTGTCCTAATTTACATGCGTTTTTCCTTACGACACGTCACGTGTTATTCTAATTGCATCGATATATTGCTATAATTGGTGACAAATGACTAATTCGACTTCCTGTTCTTTAACTAACATGGATGCAAACGTTATTTTATACTTTATTTA
>CAZXGV010000063.1:0-12859 GCA_964640575.1 uncultured Dysgonomonadaceae bacterium | reverse complement strand
CAATACTGAAGGGACAGGCTAGGGCATCGCCCTGGGTGGATGGCATCTGCATCTGCAGGGTTCCCTGAATGGGCGGCATAGCGGGTATAGTGGTTTGTTTTTTATTTCATAATCATACAAAGGTGTCATCCCTACTAGATTTGTTGTTTTGTTTCACATTCTATGTTTCATTCATTAAAACTTGTGATATTAAAGTTGATTGCTGCTCCGATAGGAGCATAATCTTTGTAGCATGGTAATCTAATGTGGTAACAAGAACTCCGATAGGAGTGGCACAGTCGGCAGCGGAGGCGCGGGCTCGCAACTACCTAACCGCTGGCGCGGGTTTATCCTACCCGTGTGTCGCAAAGCGAAACTTTTCTTCTTATATGCTTTTTGCATTCTGTGTTGCGTCAGTCAGCGAAATCATCCTTTATATTACTTTCTACTTCGCACCATTCACCCTGTGGAATAAATCAAAGATTTAATGCATAGCATTATTCCACATGGTGAACCCTGTGAAATTCATGTGAACCTATTTCACAGAGCAAGCCGATTTAGCCACGACGGACTCCGTCATTCTTTTCTATTAGAGCAATAGTTCGAAACAAAACCTTGCCTTAGCGTGTTAATAATGACGGACTATAATTTTTACTTTTTATGGACAGAGAGGTAAGCCAGCACAAAAAGAAAAAAATAACACTCAAATCATTGTGGACCATTTTAAGAAAAACGGTTCAGGGATTTTCAGACGATAAAGTAACCCGATTAAGTGCTGCATTATCTTATGCCACCATCTTCTCTTTTGCACCTTTCACGTTAGTTATAATAACTATTGGTGCCTTTTTCGCACAAGACCTAGAGGGAGAGCTCTTTGGGGAGTTAAGCCAACTCTTGGGAACAGATGTTGCAAAGGTCTTGCAAGACGTAGTGCATAAAGCACAAGTTGCAAACACTTCCACTATAAGCACTATAATAGGCATTGGAGTAATCTTGTTCAGTGCCACCACAATATTCACTTCCATACAAGAATCCCTTAACACCATTTGGGGAATCAAGCCTAAACCTAAAAAGGGGTGGTTGAAGCTAATCAAAAACAGGTTGCTGTCATTTTCAATTATTATCGCTTTAGGATTCATCCTTTTGGTAACAATGGGTGCTAGCTCCATCATAGGTTTGCTCAACGAAAAGTTGATGACCTATTTCCCCGATCAAATGGTCATACTATTCAAGTTGGTTGGACTCATTTTAAATATTGCTTTCACAACTTTAGTGTTCCTATTAATATTTAAAGTGTTGCCTGATGCAAAAATAAAATTCCGAGATGTGACTATTGGAGCCATTGTGACAACGGTTCTTTTCCTCATCGGACAGTATGGCATATCGATCTATTTGAGTACAAGTAAAATTAGTTCGCTCTATGGAGCAGCCGCATCCATTCTTTTACTCTTAGTGTGGGTATATTATTCAGCTACCATCGTCTACATTGGTGCAGAGTTTACGAAAGCGTGGGCAAATGAGTTGGGAGGCAAGATATATCCTGACGAATATGCAGTGTCAACTCGAATTATTGAAATTCAAGAAGATGGACCAGTTAATAATGGGAACAAGCAAGAGATAGATAAATCATCAGACAAACCTCATCTTGGGGATGGGGAAAACAACAACTAATTTACTAACATTTTAAAATCATTGTTTATGAAAACTGTAATCGGAATAATACTTATTGTTGCAGCGTTAGTTCTAGGATACTTAGGTGTCAATAAAATTCAGGAAAGTGCCAACTCGGTAGAGATTATGGGTATTGAATTGAGTGCCGAGGACAAAGGAGGTAAGGAGACTGGATATATTCAACTGGGCTTGGGAATTGTGGCTTTAGCAGGAGGTATTTATCTTTTAGGTAAAAAGGAGAAATAGAAGCTAGTTGTCTTTTCATTCATAATTAAAAGCTATAAACAGATTTATCAGCATATCTATTGCGATGAATCTGTTTGTTTTTTAAAAAGGATAGCCTAAATCCAGTTTTCTAACTTACTTTTTATTATTTTTGTAATAGTATAGGGTAATAATAGTATAAACAGTGAATTAATTGTATGTTTCAAGCATATTGAAACATTTCTAACATGGCAAAAAAGAAGAGAGTTACAAAGAAGAGGAAATCTGCAAACCGAAATAAGTCGAAGAAAAACGGATTTATCAATTTCATCAAAAGTGAACGTGCACACTTTTTGTTTGGAGTAGTGATTGCTTTTGTAGGTTTGTATGTTTTATTGGGCATGATTTCCTTTTTCTTCACTGGGGGAGCAGACCAGAGCAAAGTGATAAATAAAACCTATTTGGAAATCACCAGAGACCCTTCAATTACTATTGATAATTGGACGGGTGCTTTAGGAGCTTTTATTTCTGAAGCAGTGATAAATAAATGGTTTGGCATTTTCTCTACCCTAATGCCTGTGTTTGTGATATTTCTAGGTCTACGCTTGATGAAAGTATGGGACGGTTCTCTTGCCAAGTCTTTCATTTTTACTACCCTCACTATTATTTTTGGTTCTATATCTATAGCTTTTATAAGCAAGTTGTTTCCTGAAAGCTTCATTGTTTGGGGAGGGAAGCATGGCAACTCCATAGAGTATATGCTCGCAAACAGTATTGGTTGGCCAGGCATTGTGCTGCTTATCCTTCTTTTTGCTATTATACTTGTGGTGCTTTACAAAAAATCGTCGATGTTCAAAATTCAGAACACGCTTAGCAAAGGTATTCAACGTATGAACAATAATGGGACAGAGAGCGAAGATGATACCGCAGAGTTTATCGTTGAAACTACATCTGAAGAACCTGAAGAGGATGAAAAAAAGAAGAGCAAGTTGAGAAAAATGGTTGCTTTCCTTTCTCGCAAGAAAGAAATTAAAGAAAGCGATGAAGAAGATGAAAGTGACGACAATGAAGAGGGTTCTATTTTCAAAAAAGTTGCTTTGAACAAAAAGCCATCACTTGAATCTAGCACTCCCGAGGAGGGAAGTAAAGGGTTTGAAGTGATTGTTCCCGATGAGGAGGAGATGCTACCTGAACAAGAAAGTGTCACAACATCTTCAAATACTACCGTAACTGATAAAGGAGAACTGATAGATGAAGAGACTGGTGAAGTGTTGGAGGATTTTGATCCTAAAAAAGACCTCTCATCGTTTTCGTTCCCTTCCATGAGTCTACTCAAAACCTATGATACAGGCAACAAAGAGGTGGACATGAAAGAGCAAACCGAAAACAAAGACAAAATTATTAGTACACTCAGAAACTATGGAATTGAAATAACTTCTATAAAAGCTACAGTAGGTCCAACAATAACTCTTTATGAAATAATACCACAAGCAGGAGTGCGTATTTCGCGCATTAGAAACTTGGAGGACGATATCGCTTTAAGCCTTTCTGCTTTGGGTATACGTATTATTGCACCCATGCCTGGCAAAGGAACTGTTGGAATTGAAGTTCCCAACAAAAACCCGCAGATTGTTTCAATGCAATCTGTCATTGCTTCCAAACGATTTAAGGAGAGTGATTATGACTTGCCTGTAGCACTAGGACGTACTATCACCAACGAGATATTCATGTTTGATTTGTGCAAAATGCCTCACCTTTTGGTGGCTGGAGCAACGGGACAAGGTAAGTCGGTTGGCTTGAATGCAATTATTACATCGTTGCTGTACAAAAAACATCCATCGGAGATGAAAATGGTCCTGATTGACCCGAAAATGGTGGAGTTTAATATTTACTCTACTATTGAGAAACATTATTTAGCCAAGCTTCCCGATTCGGAAAAAGCAATTATAACTGATGTGACGCATGTGACGCAAACATTGAACTCGCTTACAAAAGAGATGGACGATCGGTACGAGTTGCTTATGAAGGCTCATGTAAGGAACATAAAGGAGTATAACAACAAGTTTGTGAAACGACGCTTGAATCCAAACAAGGGACACAGATATTTACCCTATATTGTTGTAGTGATTGATGAGTATGGCGATTTAATCATGACAGCTGGAAAAGAAATTGAAATGCCTATTGCGCGTATTGCTCAAAAAGCACGTGCCGTGGGGATGCACATGGTTATTGCTACGCAGCGACCTACCACCAACATTATTACGGGTACTATTAAAGCAAATTTTCCAGCACGTATGGCTTTTAGAGTTACTTCGAATATAGACTCGCGCACCATATTGGATATGGGGGGTGCCAACCAGTTGATTGGGCGTGGAGATATGTTGTTTTCTCAAGGTGGAGACTTAGTTCGCATACAGTGTGCATTTGTAGATACACCAGAAGTAGAAGGAATTGCTCAATACATTGGCAAGCAAAGAGGATACGAGTCTGCATTCCAACTTCCCGAGTATACTGTTGAGAGCGATAAGAGTTCAGGAGTAGTAGATACAAGTGAGCGAGATGTTTTGTTCGAAGAAGCTGCTCGACTTGTTGTAGTACATCAACAAGGGTCAACTTCATTATTGCAGCGTAAGTTCTCAATTGGGTATAACCGAGCAGGACGTATTATGGACACATTGCAAGACTCTGGTATTGTAGGTCCTGCCCAGGGTAGCAAACCTCGCGATGTATATATTGCTGACGAGTATTCGTTGGAGAAAATTTTGAATGAACTTGACTAGATAATTGTCGTTTCCAAGTGTGTGAAGATGGGAAAGTTAGCAATCCTTACGATGAGTATGCAGCAGCAGAACTTAGTGGTTACTTATCTATGACTCCTGCCCACTTAATGATAGTGTCTGCGTGTTGGTAACAATATGATGAGTAATACAGATTAAGTCAGTGCTCTCTCGTTGCTCCGACTTGCTACAATCAACAACCATTTTTATTCTGTAATTATCATATCTTACATCTCTTAAATCATACTGTTGACTCTCTTTCTTCTGCAAAAAACGTTAACTATTTAATAAAAGATTAAAAGCATTAGGTCTTAAAATAAAATAGTTTACCTTTGCATAGTTGTTTAAACAACCATGTGTAAATTGAACAAATAAAAGGAGTTTTAAAATTGCAAGTAAAAGAGCAAGAAGTATTTAATATTCTTACTGGTAAGATATCAACTACAATCAATAGAGCATTGTTGAGAGCTTTTGCTCAAGAGGATCTCAACATCACTACTGAACAGTGGTCGGTGTTAGCATGTTTGTGGGACGAAGATAAGGTTACACAGCGTGAGTTGTGTGATTTGACTAGAAAAGACAAACCTAGTATGACCCGCTTGATTGACAATTTAGAACGAAACAAGATTGTAGTGCGTGTCCCTCATGCAACCGATAGAAGAGTAAATCTAATTCACCTCACTCAATACGGAGCTAGTTTACATAAGAAAGTTACCGAAGTTGTGCAGCGTGTTGTAGATAAATCGCTTGAAGGTGTTTCCGAAGATGAGGTTAATTTTGCTCGTGCTCTCTTAAACAAGGTCATCAATAACTTAGATTCTTAAAACCACAATCCCCAAAATATTTTATAAGAACATAACTGATTGCATGCGCAACTGTTGTCATATTAATTTAATTGAAATGAGAAAATTATTTTTATACATTACATTATTCATTGCTGTTTCAATGACAGCTCAAACGGAATATAATGTAGAAGACTGTAGGAAAATGGCTTTGGAGCATAACGCCTCCATCAAAATTGCTAAAGAGAATGTGAAAGCAGCACGAAGCTTGAAAAAAGCAGCATTTACACACTTTTTGCCCGACTTTTCGGCTACAGGTGCTTATGCATGGAACGAGAAAAATGTGTCTCTTTTCCCACACGACCTGATGTTGCCTGTAGGTGTGAAGCAACCCGATGGAAGTTTAGGGATAGGAGTGGGACCTGGCTCAATACCAACACCCAATGAAGATGGAACATTCAGGTTTGACGACGCCGCCATCAACAACAACTTTACACTTGTCGATGGGCAGCCAGTGCCTCTCAATGAGCAAGGTCAACCATTTGACCCAAGCAAGAATCCCGGCGATTTGCAGTGGAAAAACCACGCAATCTTTCCCAAGAAAGCTTTCGAGATGGATATGCAAAATATATTTGTGGGAGCTATCAATTTCGTGCAACCTATTTTTATGGGTGGTAAGATTGTACAAATGTATTCCATTGCGGGATATGGCGAAAAGATAGCCGAGGCACGTTCGCAAGACGCTATGACCGATTTAATTTTGGAAGTAGATGAAGCGTACTGGCGCGTGGTGTCGTTAGAAAACAAGGTAAAGTTGGCGCATGAGTTGAAAAAAGTGGTTTCGAAACTTGATACCAATATTACGGCTCTATTTGATGAGGGGATGGCTACTAAAGCCGATGTGCTGAAAGTGAAAGTAAAGATGAACGAAGCCGACCTGTCAATTATAAAAGCAGAAAATGGACTCAACTTATCGCGCATGGCACTTAATCAAGTGTGTGGACTTCCGCTCGATGAGCAAATTAAACTGGAAGATGAAGATTTGGATAGGAATCCCGATTTGGTGCAAGTGATTCCTACCGAAGAGGCATTGAGCAATCGACCCGAGATACAGATGTTGACTCAAGTAACCAATATTGCGAGAGCAAAAGAGAAAGTGCAATTTGCCGAGTTTTTACCTACTATAGGGCTTAGTGGTGGTTATGTGGTTACCAATCCAAGTTCGTTCAATGGTTTTGATACCAAATTCGATGGAATGTTCAATGTGGGTGTAGTAGCCAAAGTACCACTGTTTCATTTTGGAGAGCGCATACATACTCTTAACGCTTCGCGTGCAAGCAAAGTAGTAGCTGCCTTGGAGCTAGAAGATGCAAAAGAGAAAATTGAACTACAGATTAATCAATCTGTGCATCAAACAAACGAGAGTTTGAAAAAGCAGATGCAAACTCAAAAAAGCGTTGAGAGTGCTGAAGAGAACTTGATGTATGCCAACGAAGGCTTCAACGAGGGGGTAATCACAGCTAGTGATGTGCTTATGGCACAAACAGCGTGGCTCGCAGCTAAGTCAGAAAATATAGATGCCGCAATTGATGTGAAACTGCACAACTTGTATCTACAAAAATCATTGGGCACATTACATTTACCCATTTTACAAAATTCAAAATAGATAAAAGATAAAACACTAAAATAGATATTTCTTTATGAAACAAAAAAATGAAAGCAGCCGTAACTTACAGGTAGCACTTATTGGATTGGCTACCGTAGTGGTTATTGTATTTATAATTGGTTGGTATGTTTATGAACCCGTTCCAGTTACCATTCAAGGCTCTGCCGAAGTAAACGAAGTGCGCGTTTCGGGGAAAGTACCTGGTCGTATCCTTCATCTTTATGCCGAAGAGGGGCAACAGGTGAATGTGGGAGATACATTGGTGCTGATAGATAGTCCCGAAGTGAGAGCCAAGTTGGCGCAAGCCAATGCCGCAAAAGCTGCTGCTATGGCACAACAACAGAAAGCCCACAAAGGTGTACGTTCAGAAACAATTGAGGGGGCATACGAAATGTGGCAAAAAGCTGAGATTGGTGTCGATATTGCTAAAAAATCGTACGATAGGGTAGAGCGTCTGTTCGAAAAAGGAGTGATAACTGCACAAAATCGTGACGAAGTGGAGGCACAATACAATGCTGCCGTTGCAACAGCTGCCGCTGCCAAGTCGCAATACAGCATGGCAAAAAATGGTGCAGAGGAAGAAGATAAATTGTCAACCATTGCACTTGTAGATAAAGCTAAAGGTGCAATAGCAGAGGTGGAAGCTTTTTTAGCCGAAACAGTTTTGATATCCCCAATATCTGGAGAGGTTTCCGAAGTGTTTCCTGCTTCAGGAGAGTTAGTGGCTACTGGTTCGCCCATCATGAATATTGTGGATATGAATGATATCTGGTTCTCATTCAATGTGAGAGAAGACCTGTTGGGTGAAATGAAAATGGGTAACCTGATAGAGGTGACCATTCCAGCACTAGACGAAAAAGCAACTTTAGAGATTACCTATGTAAAAGCCTTAGCGTCGTATGCTACTTGGAAAGCTACTAAAGCTACTGGACAATTTGATGTCAAAACATTTGAGGTGCGCGCTACACCCACAGCTTCTATTAAAGATTTGCGCCCTGGCATGTCTGCTATCATGGAAAGAGTAATTAAATAAGAGATGTCCAAAAATATATATAAAAATACAAAAGCCGTTATACTTAGAGAGTGGAGAAGAATGGTGGGTAGACCTATCTATCTTTTCTCGTCGGCTTTTGTGATGATATTTTGTTATATTTTCTTTCTCACCTTTTTTAGCGAGGGGATGCCTCGCTCTATGCCAATTGGTGTGGTTGACATGGACCATTCCTATGTTTCGCGCACATTCATCAGAAATATAGATGCCGTTCCTCAAGCCGAAATTGTGGAGCACTATGTAGATTATAGCGAGGCACGCGATGCTATGCAGAGAGGAGAAATATATGCCTTTTTTATGATAGACAAAGACTTTGAGAGAGAGTTGATGTCGTCGCAACAACCCGAATTCAAGTTTTATGTGAACGAGGCTTACATAGTGGCAGGTTCGTTGACCTACAAAGAGTTGGTGTATATAAGTAACATGGGAGCAGCTTATGTGCAAAAGAAGATGCTAGAGCTAAAAGGGGAAGAGGTAGAGGAGAATGAGATTTTGGCAATTGTACAACCAATTGCCAACGACTCTCACATGATTGCTAACCCTTATGCCAATTATGGTGTCTATTTGCTCAATATGCTATTGCCAGGCATTATGCAAATGTTGATACTGCTAATGACTGTGTTTACAATTGGATTTGAGTTGAAGATGAACACTACGCCCGAACTGATGAAAACCGCTAACAACTCAATGTTTGCCGCACTGTTGGGTAAGTTGTTGCCCTACACCCTCCTGTTCTCAATACTTGGGATAGGTGGCAATTTGATTTTGTATCAATATATGCACTTCCCTATGAATGGTAGTTTGGTGTGGTTCTCATTAGCCACTATCCTTTTTGTAATGGCGTATCAAGCAATTGGCGTTTTGTTTATTGGCTTGTTGCCCTCTTTGCGCGAAGCACTCAGCCTAGTGGCTGTGTATGCAATATTGGGAGTGAGTTTTACAGGATTTACTTTCCCTATCGAGGCAATGCCGCGCGGAGTGCAAGTGTTTCAGCATTTTTTTCCCATTCGCTACTATTTCAAAATCTATGTGGCAGAGGCACTTAATGGTGCACCCATTAGATATTCTCTTATCTATTTTGCGTTAATAACTGCGTTTATATTGTTGCCTTTCATCACTTACAGACGATTGAGAAAGGCAGTTATGAAGCCAGACAATTCTGATTCTGCAAAATAATCAAGATATAAGTAAATTATGAGTGATTCTAAGCAATCTAAAATAAAGTTCAGGCACCTTCGGAATATTGTGTCCGTTTTGGTGGAAGAGTACAAGCGTATGCTTAAGGACTCTGGGGTAATGTTGATTATTCTTGGAGCAGCTTTTCTTTATCCACTTCTTTATAGCTATGTCTATTTGAACGAAACAATTCGCGATATGCCTATTGCTGTTGTAGATCAGTCGAACACGGTGCGTTCGCGCAATTTTATCAAAAGTATTGATGCAACACCCGATTTGCAAGTGACACACACCTACAACAATCTGGAAGAGGTGAAAGACCCCTTCTACAAAGGACAAATACACGGAGTGTTGCTGATACCTGCCGACTTTAGCGAAAGGATAAATAAAAAGCAACAAGCCACCGTATCCACTTATTCCGATATGAGTAGCTTTTTGTACTACAGGACTATGGCACTGGGTGTCAACTTTGCCATGTTGGATCAGAACGACCAGATAAAGATAGAGCGACTCAACTCTATGGGTAAGGTGGGGCGTGAAGCTGAAATAGCCGCTGCTCCATTCACCTACAAAGATGTGATTTTGTACAATGAAGGTATGGGGTATGGTAGTTTCTTAATTCCAGCACTGCTTGTATTGGTAATTCATCAGACACTATTTTTCGGTATTGGTATGTCAACTGGTACAGCACGCGAAGAGGATAGTTTTTATCAACTCATTCCTCCCAATAGTGGTCGGTCTATTTTTCATGTAGTTGTGGGCAAAGCCCTTTGTTTCTTTTCGTGGTACTTAGTTGTGTCTGTCTATGTATTGGGCTTTATTCCCAAGTTGTTCAATCAACCACACATTGGCAATCCATTGGATATTGCTATTCTGATAATACCGTTTCTCTTGGCAGCTACCTTTTTTGCAATGACGTTGTCAGTGTTTATTCGTAATAGAGAGACTGGATTTGTAGTGTTCCTTTTCACCTCGCTTATTTTGTTGTTCCTCTCGGGCACATCGTGGCCTCGTAGCAGTATGGGGCAGTTCTGGGTCAACTTCAGCTATTTGTTCCCTTCTACATTTGGCATCAATGGGTATGTAAAGATAAATTCTATGGGAGCCAACATAACGCAAATATGCGATGAGTATATTGGGCTGTGGATTCAAGCGGGTGTCTATTTTATAACCACAATGGTGGTGTATAAATGGCAGATTGGAAGTAGTGTGAAGAGGAATAGGTGAGGTGGGGTGTGGGGTATGAGGTGTGAGGTGTGAGAGGAGAGAGGTGAGTGTTAACTGGTAGAGAAAACTCATGAGTTTTCTCTACTGCGTGAATTCAATGGCTGGCACAAATATGTCGCTCGCTATTGCTCTTCTTTCTTTTACGGCAGGAGCAATACCCACATAACATTAATGCTATGGTGATGCAACACTGTTGCAGTTGTTTTTGATGGTGAGCTGACTACGAAAAGAATGAATTGAAGTAAGTTGAAATATCAATCTAGATGAAAAACATTTCTCTTTACATTTCTCACTATATTTGCTGCCTGCAGTGTATTGTTTTAATAGATATATTATTGTTTTTTATCCGACCTTCTATTTCGCATTACGCTTGGCAGTATGAAAAGTTGCCGATTACACCCAGTTTAATTTTTCTTCAGCCTGAATTGATTGCACTTTATCGCATTTCATTTTTTTATCTCAAGTTTTTATATTTTTCAAAATAGTCAATTAACTGTTTTGTTGGAATGAAGCTAACTATATGTCCTGTGGGTATATAACCTTCCATAATCTCATATTCGACATTAGAACAACCTGTGTCTTTTAGTAACTCATTTAATACTTTTGCCTTGCTAATAGAATTAGAAACTTGTATATTATACAGTGAATCAGTTTGACGACCATATCTAACATAAGCACCTGTTATAAAAGATAGCTTTTGCTTTTCAGTTTCAAAAACATCTTGATTCAGACTGCCAGTGTAAATTGTGTCAAAATAAGTTGTGTAAAAATCTGGAGTTTTTGTCAATGAATCAATATTTAAATCAATTAATTTACCCTCTCCATTATAAATCTTTCTCCGTGAAGGTTTGTACAAATAAAATGACTCAATTTTTTCAGCTAAAGTTTTAGAATGTAGCTCATATACCTCTTTCTTCGATGTTTTGTTCACAGAAGAACTCATCTCTAAATCAGGGTAGTGGTTTTTAAAAATCGAATCAATAGATAAACATAATTCTTTTTCTGATTGGGAGTATTTATCAACCCTATCTTCTACTTTTTTATATTTCTCACGTCCCATATAATCACTCAACGTTCCAATTAAGAAAAAATCATTATCAATTGATGTTTTTTCTTTTTTGGCGCAACCGAAAAGGCATAAAACTAAAACAAGTGTTGTTAAATTCTTCATAATTTCATCATTTAATATTAGTGTTTTATATTGTTAGTTTCATGTTTGCCATGACAGTGTTTTTTTACGTATTAAAGATATAACATTCAAAAATATAAAACAAATAATAACGTGTGTAAAGCATTCTATAATAATTAGATGATAAGGTGCCAAAATTGTCACTTGATTATAAATATATCACGTTTTTTCGTTTAGAATGATGATTTTGTCTTTTTGCCAACATACCGTGTATCAATAGAGTTCATTATAACAAATATTTCTCACGGAAAAAACACTCTTTATCTTTCATAAATAGTATAGTTATTAAAATGACACTTTTCACAAGTGACGAAGCAAAATGAATTAACAGCAAAAAAATACAGGATATTAAAATTATCTTGCGTGATTCAGTTTGTGATATGACTGAATTTTTTTACTTTTACAAAAAAAAGATATGACAGTAAAAGAGTTTTGGGATTTATATCTCAACGAAAATATATTAGAAATATTTGATGAAACGTGCGAATTCTTCTCGCAGGAACTGCCCGAAGGGTTTACTGATGAGTATGATGCAATAGAAGTAATTATAGAAACAGCAGGGCATAATGAGAGTGCTAAGAATTTTGACAATGTCATCAAGTTTATAGATATCATTCAAAAGCATCAGCCTGAGCTTTACAAAGAGAGCTTTGTGTATCTCAATGATTTCCTTGTTAAATATTATTGCTTTCATCATAACACATCAAAAGTTGAAGAGGCATTTTCATTTTTTATAGATAATCCATTGGAGAGTTACGACAAATACTTGCTGGCATACAGAGTATTACTGTTTTATCAGAAGTCCGAATTGTTGAATAGAGCTATTGTTGAAAACTACCCTATCGTAGATGAATCAGATAATATAATTGGTGGTGGTTATGATTTAGCCATTACTAAAATGTATATGGCTTTACAAGAGGCTTATGAAGACAAAGATAAGAGTTTTGATAAGGTTGATTTCTCAGCAAAATTAGAGGAGTATGGATTTGAAATTGATGATGATATTCTGTCAGCATTTCAAGATAGCTTGTCACAATCGCAACTAAACATCAATGAGATAAATACTTTGTTTGCTGAGGATAGGGTGAGTTCGATTGTGATATTACGTGGCTACTTTCTTCGCTATATGTATGAAAG
>CAZXGV010000062.1:0-12979 GCA_964640575.1 uncultured Dysgonomonadaceae bacterium | reverse complement strand
AGACAATAAAGTGGGGCATCGCTCCACGATTTGTAACGCCCTGTTAATCAATTCCTGAAAAGGCGAAAGATGATATTGATACAGCAGTCTACCGCTCTGCTCTCGCTGATTTACAACACTTCGACAAACTTATTGACCGTTGCTGTGTCCCTTGAAATAGATTCGCATGAATTTCATAGCGTGAATGCTGCGTAACAGAAAGAATATCTGAACCTTGATGGAAGGATTAACAAATGAAGTGAGCTTGGCTGATTAAGAAGAGACGCCCGTGTAGAGCGTTTCTGGTAAAAGATAGAGCTGCAGCGCTTACCGCCAATTTGTCAACAAAGACACTGTTCGGGAGTCAAGCTCCAAAAAAAAGCTCAATCGCAACTTTCACTCTCCTCCTTTTTTTATGTATATTATCATGTTTTTCAAATAAATACAACAAATTTAGAGAACATATATCAAGTGGAAAATGTTTATAACTCCCGATGTAATTGTCTACAAAAAAGTCAGTTTGAAAGAATTTTTTACAAAAAAACCAATTGTCATGAATATTTCCTTTTTAACTGTTTTGCGAGATTCTTTTACAGAAAAATCGTACCAACGTTTATCAGAGCATATTTCCATAAGTTCCGAACAAGCTAAGAATGGTGTTTATGCCATTATCCCAATAATATTGGCATCCATATTAGAGAATAACACAGCAAGTAATGCTGTTCAACCTATATGGTGGAATTCTTTAAAAGAAGTTCCTGCGTTTACGGATGATAAAACCATTAATGTAAACATCATCAACAAACCATTTTTTGCCGTAAAAGGACGAGGAGTTTCCTGGTATATGTTTAGTTTCTGCTTCAATGATTTGGTAGCAGTAGTTAGTGAAATGGCCTCAATTCAAAAACAAAATGCAATATCTTTAATCGAAATAACCACTCCTCTTATTGTATGTTATTTAATCAACTGGATGGAATGGGAAGGGTGGGAATTTGAAGATTTAATTGACAACTTGTTACATGCAAAATATGAAATTACCACCGCACTCCCAGTAGGTATATCTACTGCACATCTTGGGATAATTGGTCAGTTTTTTGGATAATAGAGGGAGTTGGGCTTGGACTGGTAAAAGATAGCACTGCAACTGATCGCGCCGATTTCTGAAACTTAGCAAACAGCAGTCAGCTTTCAGCAAATAGCTTTCAGCAAATAGCAATTAGCTATAAGCAATGACATGCTACACGTCGAATCCTTTCACCCTCTCATTTAACATTTCGCTTGCCCTGTGAAATTCATCTAAACATATTTCAGAGGGTAAGTCGATTTGAAAATTGGCGCAGACCAAGATTTAGTATACATACATTTTCACAAATATAAACTGAAACGAGCGTTTTTCAAAGGTTTTTTACATATCGCATCGCTTTAATTTTATTCTTTTTTTAGCTTTTGTACATATACAAAACGGCAAAAATATAAAATGTCGACCTTTCGTACATGTACAAAATGGCAAAATTAAAAAATGTCGGGCTTTCGTACATGTACAAAATGGCAAAATTAAAAAATGTCGGGCTTTCGTACATGTACAAAACGGCGAGATTAAAAAATGTCGTGGCTTCGTACATGTACAAAACGATGAAAATAAAAAATGTTGGGGCTTCGTACATGTACAAAACGATGAAATTAAAAAATGTAGAGGTTTTGTATGTGTACAAAACGGCAAGAATATAAAATGTTGACCCTTCGCATGTGTACAAAACTAACTCTATAGAAAGTAAACAAGAATTGGCGAAGATGTTGTAAGGAAGTGGAAGATGTGATTATCAGCATATTACAGGCTACTCATCTCATATAACATACTTGTTAAGTAAGAAAGTTTCATTATTCGTATCGTAATTGAAATATAATTTAGCAGCACTATTACAAAATTGTCCAGATGTAAATGTCAAAACCTCGACACTTACCTACTGTCTTCACTTATTTTAACAACACCTCTACGTTAAGATTAGTTTAATGTTTGATGCCGTTTTTTAGAGTAAACGTGGTTTACCAATGCAGTTTTCAGTCGATAAGTGACCAATATTTTTATAGAATATAAGAATCAATGTTTCTGTCTGTATACCATTTCCATTTGTTGAGAGGATAATCTTTAGTGGTAAATGTTGGTAAGAAGATCGGTTAGCAGTTGAAATAAAAGTGTTACTCTTGTTTTGTCAGACATTGTTATAATAGGTTTCAAGCTACCACTTAATCCTTCTAATATGGAGTATTGATAAGAGTCTTTTATTATGCTTAGCATTATAAGTTGGAACTTTTCTATAGCTGTGGCAAAGAAATAGGGAGAGCTTTACTATGAAATGCCACAAAAGTTGTCTTATTTTGTATTTTTAAAAAAATGAGGTTATGAATATTGAAGTTGAAAGCATTGAGCATTTTGTTGAGATTACGAAGCAACCCAACCCTATTAAGAGTGTAGCTTTTCAAGCTGTCGATTTATCAGCTTACGAAAATATTATATTTGAGAAGGATTTTGAAGATTGTCTTTTCTTAGGTTGTAAAATGTCTGTGGAGGCAGAGATAAAGTTGATAGAGACAGGCAATTTGTTTTTCCCTAAAATGAATCTACCGTTTCAAGTATATCGAAATAAACTGTATAGCCATACTGAGCTGTATAACGATTTTTTGTATACCACCCCAGCTACCTATAAGCAAACCGACGATTATCTCATTTATAAGTATTACGAGTCGAGGGGTAAGGCAGAGCCAACCAATATAAAAGACACGTTAGCACAACGTCTGCATGATCACTCCATTACCGATTCGCTGTACGACTATCTTGCCAATTGGGATAGTCACAAAGTAGTAGCTATAATGGGTGGGCATAGTTTGCGTCGTGATGCTGTAGATTACAGAAACATTGTTTTTATTTCAAAAGCCCTGGCTGAAGAGGGACACTTGATGGTTTCGGGTGGCGGACCTGGAGGTATGGAAGCTACTCATTTGGGCACATGGATGGCGCACAGAGGTGAAAGAGAGATAGACAATGCCATATCAATACTGGCAAAAGCTCCACTCTATAGCGATGAGTTGTGGTTAAGTGCTGCTTTCGAGGTGATGGAAGCATATCCGTTGAAGACAGATATAGAGAGTGTGGGTATCCCCACTTGGTTTTATGGACATGAGCCACCCACACCTTTTGCTACTCATATTGCAAAATATTTTGCTAATAGTGTAAGGGAAGAGGGGTTGTTAGCCATTGCTAAAGGCGGAATTATTTTCGCTCCTGGAAGTGCAGGAACAATACAAGAGGTTTTTCAAGAAGCTGCTCAGAATCATTACGCAACATTTGGCAATATTAGCCCGATGGCGTTCCTTAATCGAAAGTACTGGGAAGAGGATAAACCTGTATATCCGTTGCTTCAGAAGCTGGCTGAAGGGTATAAATATGGAGAGCTATTATCAATATCAGATAAGGTTTCGGAAATTGTGGAGATTATATGTGATTTTACAAAGCTGTGAAATTTGAGAATAACCATATAAAAAAGCAATATTTTAATTCAAAATGTTGCTTTTTTATATGATTGAAGTCAATAGACCGCACTTACTCCTTACCTCTTATCAAAAATCTATCATATACATACAATGCAATTACAGAAAGCAGTCCTAAGCCCAGTATCACATACCACATATCACTCGGGCTGTATGTGTCCCACAGATAGTTGGTTAGCTCGCGAGGGGTCATTCCCATTTCAAGAGCGGCATTGTTAAAATAGTCGTTTTGTGATAAGTTTTCAGAAATTTCTAATCCTCTTTTAGCCACCTCTTGCTTCACAAAATTGCTTTTATCGGATAGTTTTTCGTAAACTCCACCTGAAATAAACCCTGCAAATAGATTTCCAAGAAACACTGGAATAAATGAATAGCCCATATAAAGTGCTTTTTTATTGGCTGGGGCTATACGCCCAATATACTCTGTAATTTTGGGTGAACCTGCCATCTCTCCCAATGCAAATATAAAAATGGCTGCAAGCGTAAACATCACGTTTTGTGTAACCAGGGTTAATGCCATACCAATCGAGCATACAAGGAATCCCATTGTCATCGATTTTAATGGCTTAAAGCGCATTATAAAACTTGATACAATTATCTGAAATAGAATAATAAACATTGCATCGGCATTGGTAATAAACTCTGCTTCCATTTGTCCACCAACCGTGCCATAGTTTTCGCTAAAGAAGGGTAGGTAGCGATAGAAAAAATCGAAGATGGAAGAGGTGTCAACCCACTGTGAGATGAATACAGGAAGTGTGAAAAAGAGTTGGTTATACATTGTCCAGAACCCAGCAACGATGAATAGAAAAATGACAAATTTTTTATCTTTCAGTACCTCACCAATATTGATGAAGATGTTCTTGATAGATGTCCCCAAGCTCTCTTTTGTTTCTTCACGTTCGGGTTCTTTGTAAAAAAAGAGAAGAATGAAGTTAAATGCTACCACACCTGCTGAAATATAGAATACAAAATCGTAAGAACTGTTTTTAAACAGTAGTGTAACCAAGGGTCCGATGAATGCTCCGACGTTCACCATCATGTAAAATATGCCAAAGCCAATTGAGGCAGTTTCGTCTGTGGTTGTTTTGGCAATTGTAGCAGAAATTACGGGTTTAAAAAGTGCTGCACCTACTGCTAAATATAAAAATATGCCAAATACGCCCCAAAAGGAGTCGAACATGGGCAGTGCAATAAAAGCAGTGGTGTAGATAACAAATGATACAAACAACACCTTCTTGTATCCATATTTGTCGGCAATAGAGCCAGTGAGGATGGGCAAGAAATAGAGAAAAGCTGTACCTATTCCCATTATGTGTCCCTTCTCTGCTTGCGAAAATTCTAAGCCTCCCATATCGGACGAGCCTGTTAGATAGTTGGCAAATAGCATATAAAATCCATACCATGCCCAACGTTCAAAAAGTTCGATACTGTTGGCTACCCAAAAAGTTTTAGGAAACTTCTTAAATGTTTTTCCTACTCCCATAATCTATACGTTGTTTTGTTTGTAATTCGTTTGTTTATTGTAAAATGTTGTTTTTAAGAGAATTGCTCTCTATTAAATTATAATGCATTAAAAAGAAGTAGCATGCAACTACTCCTCTTCAATCAGTAATCGTGACAGCTCTTTGGGATACCCTCGTCCAACAGCTAATTTAGCTGCCAGTGTATCGATATCATCTTTGGTAACAGCATCTAAAAACCTGTTGTTGAATGATTTTTTTGTAATTGGCTGAACCACTTTCTCTTCTTGTATCTTGTTGATAACTTGATTGGCTACCGTGAGAGCAGAAGAGGCTTTCACAATTTCGCTACGAGCATAAAATTTACTGGGAAAGCTAACTTCGCCCACTCTTAAACTGATGTCGCTACCTGGCACTTGTTGTGCTCCATAAAGAGGTGGTCCACCCACTGTGGCAGATTGGAATGATGGAATAAATTGTGCCACATAATTAATAGCATTCTCTGTTCTTGTATTGATTTCATCTTCATTCCATCCATACTTTAGCTTTCTCTTAATATCTTCATCAAAGTTTGGTTGTGCATCATCACCTTTCGTTTTTACCAGTCCATTTTCGAACAGTGTTATCTCTTCAGTCATTCCATGAATTTGATAATAATCACCAAAATAGGGTGTTAGTTGTGCCATACCATGCGCAGTTCCGCGTTCACCATGAAAAATCATTTCGGGTATTAATCCCTCAAGTGGTTGCCATTTAGAAATATAGGCGGCTTTAAATTCGATTAGTCGTTCTACATTCAACTCCAACGATTCATCAAACTCGCCAGTTTTAAAGCCAGAAGAGTTGACTAAGTATTTGATTCTGTATATTGTGTCGCCTGTATGTATCTCCCAATTATAACCTAAATCCTTGTTTCGTACATCTTCTATGTGCGCAACCTGAGTATTTAGTTTTAAAGTACAGGCATCCGTTTTCTTTAAAGCCAATTGAGCTTGAGCTCCCAGTCTAAACAAATTCCAGCCATACTCCTGAACCAGTACTATAGGAGTTTTCAGTAAACTGCAGTCTATCAGTTTAATAGCGTTCGACATCCACTCGTTTGGAGAGCTTGGTTGTTCAACTATAGGTTGATTTACTAAAGCATCCAATTCCTTTCCACTGTATATATTATAATATTGATCAGGAGTAGCCAAAACAGCATTCGATGCATCTTCGCTAATCAACTCCTTGTAATAGTCGACAAGCATATCAAGTCGCTCTTTGATGCGATTAACCTTATACTTCTCGGTTTTGGGAACAGCTATTAATGTGGGTCTTCTATCGATAGAGTGAGGAAAGAGTCGAGCCATCTCGATGGATTGCTTCATGAGAATGCGACACTGTTCGTCAGAAATGTCAGGATATAGATTTCCTCCAGCATGCAGGTGACAGAATGGAGGTCCATTTACCACGCTCTTCTCTTGTTCGAATAGGACATTGGAAATGCCAAGCTCGGCAAGTTGCAGTGCAATCACTACACCCGACACACCACCACCAATTATACCTACATTATGAATTGTGTTCATCTTAAAATAGTTCTTGTAGTTGCGCAAAATTATCTACAATCCTGGATGGATTGTAAACTGCAATACTTTCGTTGTAGTTGTATCCATAGCTCACACCAATGCTCTCCATTTTCGCATTTTGAGCAGCAAGAATATCATTCTTAGAGTCGCCCACCATTATGCACTTATCGATGTCTTTGTTCATTATCTTAGCAAGATGCAGAAGAGGTGCACTGTCGGGCTTCTTTTCAGGCAATGAATCGCCACCTATCCAATGTTTAAAATATTGTATCACCGAGAGTTTCTCTAAAATCGGCTCAATAAATTCATAAGGTTTGTTTGTGCATATTGTCATTTCGTATCCTTTATTGTTGAGATACTCCAAGGTTTCCATTACTCCAGGGTATAGGTAAGTTTTATCACAAACTACATTCCTATAAGCTTTGAAATAGTACTTAAAAGCTTCTTCAAAAAAAGCATCGGTAATATTTTCTGTTTGCATTGCTTTTTGTAGTGACCGTTGTACCAGTATTTTTGCTCCATTGCCTATAAAAAGAGTAATTTCTTCTATAGTTAGAGGTTGCAAATTATAATGTGCAAGCATATCGTTTACAGATTGTGCAAGGTCGGGTACACTATCAATAAGCGTTCCATCTAAATCGAAAATAATAAGTTCTTTATCTTTAAATTCCATTCTTTATGTTTTAATACAAAGATGCGGAATTTTTAAGTTTGAATAGGCTTGTAAGGGATTTATTAATGTTAAATAGTGGTGGTTCATCTTAGTAAATCTGTAATAGTAAGTGTTTTTTGTGAAAACAACTAATTCTTTATTTTTCAAAATATAAAGGGGTAATTCACAAGTTGTTTTCACAAGCTATTTCAAAAACAGATTATCTGCGTAGATTATTTTATTATCTTTGCCCCATTCTACACATAATATTATACATACAGATTGATTAAAAAAAACCTTGAACGATGATTAAATATTCAAGAGCCTTTTGGACGGCAAATATTGTAGAGCTATTAGAGCGCTTAGCCTATTATGCTGTTTTTATAGTTATCACGCTCTATTTGTCAGACGTTTGGGGCTTCTCTGACGTAGAGGCGGGTTTAGTAGCAGGAGTTTTTTCTGCGTCTCTCTATTTGCTACCCACATTTGCTGGTGCTTATGCCGATCGTATTGGTTTTAGATCGTCCATCATTTTGGCATTTTTCTTACTCACCATTGGTTATGGTGGATTGGGGCTACTACCCACTTTGCTCGAAAGTGCTGGATTGGTTGAGTATGGTATGACAACACAGTTTACAGGTCTCACAGAGAGCTGGCTTCAATGGTCCATTGTTCCGGTATTGGTGTTTGTGATAATAGGCGGTGCATTTATCAAAGCTGTTATATCGGGAACAATTGCTCGCGAAACCACATCGGAGAACAGAGCCAAAGGTTACGCTATTTTTTATATGATGGTAAATATTGGAGCTTTTCTTGGTAAAACAGTGGTCGATCCATTGCGCCAAAGCATGGGAAATCAGGGATTGATTTATCTCAATTACTTTGCAGCATTTATGACATTTGCTGCATTAGTATTGGTTATTTTCTTCTATCATTCTACTAAGACAGAGGGCGAAGGAAAAAGTTTTGGCGAAATAGGTCGATCAATGTTGAAGGTAGCAACAAATGGTCGTTTAATGTTGCTCATGCTTATTATCAGTGGCTTCTGGATGATACAGAGCCAAATGTATGCTACTATGCCTAAATATGTTATCCGTCTTATTGGCGAAGGTGCATCGCCAGGTTGGTATGCCAATGTGAATCCTTTGGTTGTTTTCATTTCTGTCAACTTTGTCACTTCTTTTATGAAGAACAGAACAGCCCTCAACTCCATGTTGGTTGGTATGTTTATAATTCCATTCTCGGCGGTAGTGATGTCTTTGGGCAATCAGATTGATTTGCCCAGCATATTGGGTATGCATCCTGTAGCCTTCATGATGATTATTGGTATTGGTATGCAAGCCCTGGCTGAGTGTTTCATTTCACCTCGTTATCTCGAGTATTTTTCTTTGCAAGCACCAGAGGGAGAAGAGGGACTCTATTTGGGATTTAGCCACCTGCACTCTTTCTTCTCGTTCCTGTTTGCATTTGGTTTGTCGGGTTTTTTATTAGATACATATTTGCCACATCCTCGTTTGTTTACCGATGCTAATGGTGTGTTAGATCAAGTAGCCTATTCGGCTGCCACTGTCAATGCTCACTACATCTGGTACTATTTTGTAGGAATCGGTGCTATCTCTGCCATTGCACTTATCATCTACTCTAAGGTGACACGCAAGCAAGATGCGAAACTTGCTGCTGAATAATTAGCAAAATCTAACTAATAATAATTGGAGTATATTTTAATAAAATTGTTTATCTTTGTGAGGAGGTAATGCAAGCAATGTTTTGCAATGTGATTTTTTTCATTAAATTGATTGAAATGGTTTTACATTCAAACTCCTACACAAATTGATACTTTAAAATAAAATTTAGATATGAGATTAGATTTAAGTTCACAAATTACTTTGGAACGAATTCCCAAAAATTATTATCGTCCAGCAAATGCTTTTGAAGATTCTGCATTGACTCGTTATGAGAAAATTAAAACGCGTATTTTTGAAAGTATAAAGAAAGGCTCTGCAAAAGCTGCAAGAGAAATAGTAGAGGCAATGCAAGAAGAACAAAGGAAGAACAAGCCTTTTGTGTTGGGATTGCCTGGAGGAACATCACCTCAAAGTGTATACACTGAATTGATTCGGATGCACAAAGAGGATAATGTGAGCTTCGATAATATGGTGGTTTTCAACACGTATGAGTATTATCCTCTTACCGACGAAACTCATAGCAATCTGTACTCTCTGAAGGAGTCTTTCTTAAACCATATCAACATTAAGCCAGAGAATATCTATTCGCCTAATGTAGATGTTGAGAAGGATGATATTTTAGAGTCATGTGACAGATTTAATGCCGATTTAAAGAAGTTTGGAGGATTGAATTATCTACTATTGGGGCTTGGTAGCAAAGGAAATATTGGATTCAATATGCCTGGAAGCAATCTATACTCACAAACACGTTTAGTGGTGTTGGATAGTGACTCTATTAGCGATGCAGCTCCTATATTTGGTTCTGTTGATAAAGTACCTTTGAGTGCTATCACCATGGGCCTATCCGATATGCTTGCTGCTGATAAAATAAGCCTAATTGCTTGGGGTGAACAAAAGGCTGAGAGTGTGAAAATAATGGTAGAAGGTCCGGTGACAGAGGCTGTACCTGCTTCATCGTTGCAAAAACATTCGAATGTGAAAGTGATGGTTGATCTTTCTGCTGCTGATGCCTTAACAAGAATCAGTTACCCCTGGTTAGTAACAAGTTGCGAATGGACCAATCAACTCATTCGTCGTGCTATAGTTTGGCTTTGCGACGTAGTTGACAAACCTATCCTTAAGTTGACCGACAAAGATTACAATGAGAATGGCTTGAATGAGTTGTTGACTATATATGGCTCAGCCTACAATGTGAATATCAAAATCTTTAATGATTTGCAACACACCATCACAGGATGGCCAGGTGGAAAACCAGATGCCGATGACTCGAATAGACCAGAGAGAGCTGCTCCTTATCCTAAGAAGGTGATTATATTTAGTCCTCACCCCGACGATGATGTTATTTCGATGGGGGGAACTTTCCAACGTTTGGTAAATCAGGGGCACGAAGTGCATGTTGCTTATCAAACTTCTGGCAATATTGCAGTAGGCGATGAAGATGTTATTCGTTATATCTCGTTGGTAAGGAGTCTTCGCAAAAGATTTGATCCAAAAAACACTGAATTAGGAGAAAAATACGACAAGATGTTGCATTACTTGCTGCACGAAAAAACGAAAGAAGATTTAGATACAGAAGAGATTCTTTTCATCAAAGGACGTATTCGTAGAGAAGAAGCGCGTACTGCAACTCGTTATGTAGGCATACCTGATGAGAATGTACATTTCCTTGACTTACCATTCTATGAGACTGGCAGGGTACAAAAAAATCCTATTTCCGAAGCTGATGTATACATTATAAAAGATTTTATTGAAACCATTAAACCACATCAAATGTTTGTTGCAGGCGACTTGGCAGATCCACACGGAACGCACAAGGTTTGTTTGAATGCAATATTTGCGGCTGTTGATATAATGAAAGAGGATGAATGGATGAATGATTGCCGTATCTGGATGTACAGAGGAGCTTGGATGGAGTGGGAGATTGATCATATAGAGATGGCAGTACCGCTATCACCCGAAGAGTTGCGTCAGAAGAGAAACTCTATTCTCAAACATCAATCGCAAATGGAAAACGCTCCATTTTTAGGAGCTGATGAACGTCTGTTTTGGCAGCGTTCTGAAGATAGAAATAAAGCTACAGCCGAGCTTTATCGCAAGTTAGGTTTGGCATCTTACGAGGCTATTGAAGCTTTTGTAGAATACAAGCCTTTGTAATATCCTGATAATAACGATAATAAACATTAAAAAGATTGTTCATAAGTAATTTTGAACAATCTTTTTTTTGTGATAAACAAATTAGTTTGTTAATTCTTATCGAGTAAAACGTAATTACACCTTTGTTTATAAATAAATTTGTATTTTTGTATATATAACATACCTAACACACCTTACATATATGGAAAATAGATTTTTAGGCATGCTTGAGCAGAGTCTCCGTGAGAACTGGAATCTTCCAGCGATGACAGACTATCAAGCAGAAACAGTTTACTATAAAGATTTTGCAAAGAGTATCGCTAAACTTCACGCTTATTTTAGAGCAGGGGGAGTAAAAAAAGGAGACAAAATAGCCATCTGTGGCAGAAATTCTTCGAATTGGGCGATAGCATTTTTTGGAACATTGAGCTATGGTGCAGTTGCAGTGAGTATTTTGCACGAGTTTGATAGGGGTAGCGTAGAGTATATTGTAGATCACTCCGATGCTAAAGTGTTTTTTACAGACTCAGCAATATTTGCAAAAGTAGAATTGGGTAATATTCCTAAGATAGAAACAGTTGTATCGCTCGACGATTTTTCATTGTTACACTATCAATTGGAAGAGTTGAAGAGTTTTTTTGATAACGAAGAAGAGTATTTCAAAAAAATATTTACCGAAGAGTTTACAGCCAATGATATCGATTGGCATCAGGAAGATCCAGATGAATTAGCTGTTCTTAACTACACATCGGGAACGACAAGTAGTCCCAAAGGGGTAATGATACCTTATCGTAGTTTATGGTCTAATAATAAATTTGCTAACGATAATGTTCCTTTTAACAAAAGAGGAGATGACATAGTGTGTATGTTGCCGATGGCTCATACTTATGGTTTGGCATTCGAGATTATCAAATCACTTACATTGGGATGCCACATTCACTTTCTCGGTAAAGTACCATCGCCACACATAATTAAAGAGGAGTTTGCAAAATACAAACCAAAATTGATACTATCAGTTCCTTTAATCATTGAGAAGGTTGTGCGAGGGCATGTGATGCCTGCATTAGAAAAGGAGCCTGTGAAAACATTGCTCAAAATACCTGTAGTGAAAACTTTTGTGCGAAAAAAAATCAGAACCCAACTCATGGATTTCTTTGGTGGAAATGCAGGAGAATTTATCATTGGGGGTGCATCGCTCAACGAAGAGGTAGAGAAGCTATTGATGGATATAAAGTTCCCATTCACAGTAGGCTATGGAATGACCGAGACAAGCCCGCTGATTGGTTACTGCCGTTGGCAAGACTTCAGAAGCCAATGTTGTGGCAAGGTTGTTGACCGAATGGAGGTTAAGGTTGACTCTCACGATCCAGAAAATATAGCTGGCGAATTCATGGTAAAAGGTATGAATGTGATGCTTGGCTACTACAAAAATGAGGAAGCTACCAAAGAGGTGTTGCTTCCTGATGGATGGATGAAGACGGGCGACCTGGGGGTAATGGATAAAGATGGGTTTATGTATATAAAAGGACGCAACAAAGACTTGATTTTGGGTCCTGGTGGACAAAACATTTATCCTGAAGAGATTGAAGAGAAACTAAACAATCTCCCTTCCGTACAAGAGTCGTTGGCAGTAGAAGAAAATGGTAAAATAGTTGCACTAATCCTCCCCGATGCCGATGTAATGAAAAGGGAAAACATCGAACCAAAAGATTACGATGCGTATTTTGAAGATAAAATAAAAGAGGTGAATGAGAACTTAGCTTCGTTTAGTCAAATTAAATCGTTTAGAATTCAAGAAGATGAATTCGAAAAAACTCCTAAGAGAAGTATTAGACGATTTAAATATACCGAGTAAACTGCTGAAAATTACAGGAAAATAAAAATGGTGTGGAGACATGCTGTTTGTTGATGTATTATAAAAGAGGGTAATCAATTAATTTTGGTTACCCTCTTTTA
>CAZXGV010000061.1:0-13036 GCA_964640575.1 uncultured Dysgonomonadaceae bacterium | reverse complement strand
GTGACTTTGAAAAGGATGATACTAAATACTTATCAGACCTTCAACTGTTTTTGCTCACTCTCTAAAATATCTTTTATGTATTGAGTTATTTCCTCCCACTCTAATAGCTTGCCTTGTCCTTCGTCACCACATGCCAGCAATCCTGCCTTTGTCCCAAGTACATGATAACCGTTATCTTTAAGTTTTTTCATGTTCTCTTGCACAAATAAGTTTTCGTACATAGCAGTGTTCATGGCAGGGGCAATCACAATTGGACACGTCGCTACCATTACCGTTGTAGAGAGCATGTCGTCTGCAATACCCGATGCAATCTTCCCAATAATATTTGCTGTAGCCGGAATAATTGCAAACACATCAGCATTCTTACCTAAGTCAATGTGCGCTGTGTCCCAATGGTCTATTGGGTCATACATATCAGTAACTACAAGATTGCCCGACATGACTTGAAATGTCAGAGGCTTCACAAACTCTTGTGCCGATTTAGTCATTATTACATTTACATTGTATCCATCTTTTTTCAACTGATTTACTATCTCAATTGTTTTGTAACAAGCTATACCACCACTTACTCCAATAACTATATTCTTCATAATAATCTCCCTTTCAATTTTTCATTTAATGCTAGCCTAACAATGGCTTCTGCAATTTGTTTTTTGCCTATTGGGTGCGCCACAATCTTACCTTTGTATACTAAAATGCCTGCATGATTTTTCTCGGATAGCTGCGATGATTCATTTGCAAATACCGCATCACAATCATTGGTGAGTCTTAGTTTTTCAGCTTCTTTCATTAGATTGTTATCTTTGTTGTGTTTCACCAATTTAAATCCAACCAGAAAGGTTGCAGGGTTTTTCTTTTTAATCAAAGAAATGACTTTCGGCGTAGTCTTAAATCCCATGACTATCTCTTTGCTCGATGATATTTTTTCATCGGCACCATGTTTGTTTTCTGGATTAGTCAGAATAGCTTCAATTCTCTTTTTCGAGATGTTCTCATCTTTACTGATGCTTTGATAAATCTCTTCGGCTAAACTTGATATCGAAACCGAGTAGGAGTAAGAGAAATCAGAAATAGCCATAGCGTGAATAAACACATCTATAATGACCTCATCCATCAATTTCTTGACACAGTCATATACACTTTGTGTATTAGTCACATCCACAAAATTCACCAAAGCCTCTTCTTGTTTACTCAGCTTTTTAGTGATAGCCTTCGGTGCTTTCATATAGTGTACTGTAAAGTCTGAATTATTATGCTCACGCATATAGCTAATCACCGCTTCTAAGCAGTGCCAGCCCAATGAGCCCGAACTCGTATTTGTTACTTTTCTAATTCCATCAATTGCTTCCTCTGTTCCTCCAGCTGTAATGACGATATGAATCATAATCTTTGGTCTATTTCATTCTTGTCATTCAACACGAAAATTTTAGGCTTCAACTTTTCAGCCTCTTCCTGTGTACAAATCCCATAAGCCATTATGATAACCTTGTCTCCAGGCAACACTAGTCGCGCTGCCGCACCATTTAGGCAAATAACACCACTGTGCTCTTCTCCTTCAATCACATAAGTCTCAAATCGTTCTCCATTGTTTATATTTACCACTTGCACTTTCTCCATAGGCAATATACCTGATTCCCTCAAAAGGTAGGAGTCAATTGTGATACTTCCCGTGTAATTTATATTTGCCTCGGTAACCGTGCCTCGGTGTAACTTTGCTTTCAGTATATGTAATAACATAATCTACTTTTTTTCTTCTAATATAATATTATCAATCAATCTTGTTTTCCCAAACCTAACCGCTACAGCAATTATAGCCGAATCCACTATTTTGTGTATCTCTGCAAGCGAAGGGTAGGAGTATATAGATACGTACTCTATTTCTGCCAAAGGCATCGTAGTTATTTTGTTCTCGACAAGTCGAGAGAGTGTTTCAGTGTCTCTTTCTCCTTCTTTGTAGGTTTTGCGTGCCAGCTGCAAAGCCTGGTTCAATATCACAGCCTGCAACCGTTCATCTTTACTCAAATAAGTGTTGCGCGAACTAAGGGCTAAGCCATCAGCCTCTCTTACAATTGGGCAAACTACCAATTCAACATTGATATGCAAATCCTGCACCATTTTTGTAAGTACTGCCACTTGTTGTGCATCTTTTTGGCCAAAGTAGGCTTTGTCAGGCTCTACCATATTAAATAGCATATTCACAACTGTGGTGACCCCTTTGAAATGTGTTGGGCGAGAGGCTCCGCACAATATGGAGGTTATATCTCCTTCTACGTTCACCCAAGTGGCACTTCCTGTTGGATACATTTCGCTCACAGATGGATTAAAGATAATATCAGCTCCTTCTCTATAGGCAAGCTTTGTATCTTGAGTCATATCTCTAGGATAAGTTTCGAAGTCCTCGTTGGGTCCAAATTGTGTGGGGTTTACAAATATACTTACAACTACTAAATTGTTTTCTTCTTTTGCACTTCTTATTAATGAAAGGTGTCCCTCGTGTAAGAAGCCCATAGTAGGTACTAAGCCAATTGTTTTACCCTCTTTTTTTGCGTTTCTAAGAATACGCTTCAACTCATTTTTTGTGGTTACAACCATCCTCGTAGGTATATAAACAGCCTATTTTGTTAAATTTTTTAGAACATCTTCATCAATGGCGAAAGTGTGCTTTTTTTCAGGAAAGCTATTGTTGTTCATCTCTTCGATATATGTTTTTACAGCATCTTCTATGCTTGGAGAGAGATGTGCAAATTGTTTCACAAATTTAGGAACAAAGTCACTAAACATACCTAACATATCGTTGCTCACCAGAACCTGACCATCGCAATATTTTCCAGCACCGATACCAATCGTTGGAACACTTACTGTTTCAGTAATTATTTTGCTGAGTTCTTCAGGCACACATTCTAAGGTAATTGCAAAAACACCTGCCTCTTCAAGCGCTTTAGCATCGTCAATAATTTTTTGAGCTTGAGCCAAGCTTTTACCTTGCACTTTAAATCCACCAAACATGTGTAGCGATTGAGGAGTAAGTCCTAAGTGTCCCATTACTGGAATTTGAGCACGCACAATTTGGCGAATGGTTTCTGCAAACTCGACTCCACCTTCCAACTTAATGGCATGTGCACCGCCTTCTTTCATTAGTCGTCCTGCATTTTTAACAGATTCTTCAACTGACACATGATACGACATGAAGGGCATATCAACAATAACCAATGCGCGCTTCGCCGCACGATTAACTGCCTTTGCATGATAAATCATTTCGTCTATAGTTACAGAAATAGTAGAATCATGTCCTTGAATTACCATTCCTAGGGAGTCTCCTACCAATAATGCATCTACTCCAGCTGAGTCAAGTATCTTAGCCATCGAGTAGTCATAAGCTGTAAGCATGCTTATTGGTCGCTTTTCTTCTTTCGCTTTTTGGAAAGATTTAGTTGTAAATTTTTTATTCATTTTTTCTCTCTATTCTATTGTCTCTATTCTATTGTCTCTATTGTTTTTTTTAGTTTCTCAATATATAAAAAAACAGGTATCAATTAAACATTGAGCTACTAATTAGAGTTTACAAAAATACAACATATATTTAATCAATGAAAATAAATTGATTGTCACATATTTAACTTCCATTACTCGCTTCTTTAGCTGTAATAGTATTGCAGGGGTGATGGCTGTTAAGTTCTAATGACACTAGATAGGGATGGGTTCTGCTTTGTGAATACTTTCTGGTAGGCTGCTACAGAGGTTTCAGTGGTGGTAAAATAGATGCGTTTTTTCTGTTTCTGGGAGTTCCCGAAAGCCCAACAAGTATTTTTTTTTTACGGTTTCGGGAACTCCCGAGAGTCCAACAAATATTTTTTTCGTGCTTTCGGGAACTCCCGAAGGTACAAAAAATATCTTTTTCATGGTTTCGGGAACTCCCGAAGGTCCAAACAATATCTTTTTTGTTGTGTCGGGAACTCTCTCCAAGTGCTATTATTTCTTTTGCAAATCCAATTCTTAGTGCGTAAAAAATCAATTTGAGGTGAAACAGGTAATTTCAAGATGTCTTTTCACTATAAAAGCATCTCGCAGTAGTTGAATTACTAAAGAATATCTTTCAATCTATAGTCCTGTAACATTGACATTGTTTCTTTTCCCAATTCTTTGTAAAGAGCCTTTTTGTCGGGCATGTTTTTCTCCAATGCGCTTAGGTGTTTTGCCACAGTAGATTTATCGCCTCTTTTGATAGCACCAGTTAGTGCATCGCTCATCACGTCATTTTCTGCAATGTTTTTCAGTGTGCTTCTGAGCAAAGGTTCTGTGGCTCTTTTTATCTCAGTTCTTGTCATGCCTGATTTGGCAAATATTTCGTACGACAAGTTTAGTAGCGTCACCAAATAGTTTGACAATACAGTAGCAGCACAGTGATACAACTCTTTTTTGTCAGCATCTATATGTAGAGTGTGATTGCCTATTTTTTCAAAGAAGTGAGTCAGGTATTTATCGTCCTCTTCTTTCAAGTCATTTATTATTATTCTATCCAATGAAAAGTAAGCCTCCTTTAGTTGTGTGGCACTTTCTGTTGGTTCGCCAAATGCCATTAGTGGATGTGCACAATAAGTTGAGAATCCTGCCTCTTTTAATGGTTGTAAGGCATGCGAAGAGTGTACACCACTTGTGTGCACAAATGCAGCTATTTGCGGTGGAATGTTTAATTGCGAAATCTCTTTTGCCACTTGCTGCAATGCATCGTCCGGAACTGTTAACCATACCATCGAGCTAACACTCATTAATTCTTCGATACTAGAAAATGCGGTAGATTCTGTCAAAATGCTTGCATTATGAGCATGTTGGTAGGTCCGACTGTAGTAACCGCCTATATTAACTCCTTTTTGTTTAAAGTATAAGCCTAATGCTGTACCTACTTTTCCCGCTCCAATAAAAGAAACCATGTCTTAAAATATTTATGTTGTTGAAGACAAAGATAATAAATCTATTTAGGTGCGATGTAATTTACAGTAAGAACAAAAAAATCGGAACAAACCTTCACAGGCATATTCCGATTATTGGAAAATCAAAAAAATATTTTAAAATCAATGATTTTGCTGTGGTTTAATCAAGAAATCGTTTTCTTAAATCTTTTCTTTGTTACATGAGTACTATTCATACTCGCTTGTCGATACATTAGGAATGGCTGCTTGGGTTCTTGGTTTGTTCAGCTCGTTGTATTTATACATTACTTTGTATTCTTTATCACCATCCCAATCTTTCACTTTTATAATGATAGGTATGGAATCTTTTCCCTCTTTTCGAAATGGTTTCAAATCAAAAGAGACAAATCCATCAAGCAGCCTATTGCTAGGACTGTTATATGAGTTGTGTCTAAATTCAAGCTCAAGCGTGCTATTATCATCATTTGGTTCTTGCAGGTTTTGCACCATATTAATTGCGTGTGGCTTCACACCCCCATAATTGAACGAAAAGCTGACATTCAGAAAATGATTGCCAATCCAAAATTCGTTTGCTCTCACCAAGTCATTCCCAATGCTGTCAGCCTTCTCTTCCGTCAATTCTATTACAGGTTTTGTTAGGACATCCCAAATATCGTTTACTCTTATAAGGTAGCCATAACTTTCCGCCTTATCCGAAAGAATTGTGTAATTGACAAAAACACGTTGATTGACGCTTGGTTTGTAAAACACATTAGAATGTCCAACCCATAATTTATCTCCATTGTCCAAAATAAGTGAGTAAGTCGTCGGTCCTTCTGGAACAACTGTTGCAATATTAATCCTAAAGTCACCCAAAGAGTAACCATTGCTATCGTCACATGCAACAACACTACTCAGAATTATTACCAATAATGTTGCTTGTGCTACTAACTTATTTGCTTTCATCCTTCAAAAAGTTATAAAAGATTTTTTTTCTAGCGCCACATTTATATAATAGATGCATGAAAATGAAAAACGTTGCATGAAGATAAGGAGAAAGTTATTTAATTGAGAATAGAGAAGTAAGAATAACAGGTATTGATCTTAGCTTCGGAAAGACTTTTGAAAGATGAACAACAATACTTGCCAATAATTGTGATATTATCCCTTAGGATAAAGCTTTCTGATTAAATCGTTTCGGTTCAATCTCTTAAGAGATGCAATAATTGATTTTTTGGCAGAACGTTCATACCAAAAGAAGAATTGTCGTTGATCGGTTTTTTCTTTAGCAGACTTTGCGGTGAATACAGGCTCCAATGTGTAAGGATGATAGCCAGTATAGTATATTTCTGTTGCCAATGTCATGGGCGAGGGGGTGAAATCTTGTATTTGTTCCAATCTAAAGTCGAGGTCTTTTGTAATGATTGCCAACTCTGCCATATCTTCTTCTGTGCATCCTGGGTGTGAAGAGATGAAGTAGGGTATTAGTTGCTGTTTCATTCCGTGTTGTTTGTTCAGCCGCTCAAATATGTTTTTGAATTGATTAAAATCATTGAACGAAGATTTGCGCATCATGCTCAATGTTTTGTCCGAAGTGTGTTCGGGTGCTACCTTCAGTCGCCCCGACACGTGGTTAACTATCAATTCACGTGTGTAGTCTTTAGCCGATTGGTTTGTCTTTTGGTCTTTGCTTCTATGCAAAAGCATATCATAACGCACACCACTGCTAACAAACGATTTCTTTATTCCCTTTTTTGCATCAACCGATTTATAGATGTCTAGCAATGCCCCATGGTCTGTGTCCAAGTTGTGACATACCGAAGGATGTATGCACGATGGACGTTTGCACTTTTCACAGATCGATATCTTTTTCCCCTGCATCTTATACATGTTGGCAGATGGTCCCCCTAAGTCACTTATATAACCTTTGAAATCAGGCATCTTAATAATAGTATCCACCTCTTTCAATATCGACTCTTTCGACCTTGAAGCAATAAACTTGCCCTGATGGGCAGAAATCGTACAGAATGCACATCCACCAAAGCAACCTCTGTGCAAGTTTACCGAGAATTTAATCATCTCATAAGCCGGTATCTTCTTTTTTTTGTATTTTGGATGAGGTAGTCTAGTGTAGGGCAGGTCAAACGAACCATCTATTTCGGTTTCAGTCATGGGTTGATAGGGTGGGTTTACCACAAGGGTTTCATCACCCACATCTTGAACTATTCGTGCTGCATGCATTCGATTTGATTGCTCTTCTACAATACGGAAATTTTTAGCTTGCTTCAATTTATCTCGCAAGCACTCTTCGTGTGCGAAGAGTCTTTCCTCCTTTTCAAACGGATTGATAGGTAGGTTCTCTTTTTTTGTCAAAAAAGCAGTTTGAGGAATATCTTGCAATTCGTCAATATTTCGCCCTTGGCGTAGCTCGTTCACCAACCTTAGCAATGGCTTTTCGCCCATGCCATAGATTAATAAATCGGCTTTACTGTCACACAATATGCTTTTGTGTAGTTTATCATCCCAGTAGTCGTAGTGTGTCACTCTTCGAAGCGAAGCTTCAATACCCCCTAATACAACAGGCACATCAGGATACAGCTCTTTTAAAATAGTGCTATACACTATGGTTGTCCTATCGGGTCGCATATCTGCTCTTCCATCTGGTGTATAAGCATCGTTAGAGCGCAGTCGCTTGTTGGCAGTGTAATGATTAATCATCGAATCCATTGCTCCTGCCGAGACACTGAAAAAATAGCGAGGCTTGCCCAACTTCTTAAAGTCGCGCAAATCATCGCGCCAGTTGGGCTGTGGCACAATAGCCACTCTCAGTCCATCTCGTTCCAACAGCCTGCCTATTACGGCAGCTCCAAATGAAGGATGGTCGATATATGCATCCCCAGTAAAAAAGATTACATCCACATAATCCCATCCGCGAATTTTCATCTCTCGTTTCGTGGTGGGTAGCCAGTCGGTAAGTTGCAATGTGTTGTAATCTATCATTTTTTTATTTCAGTGTTCTTTGTTTCAGTCAGTATGGCTCTAGAACTATATTACAAGCTTCTTAGCCTAGCTCGTTCCTTTTTTATCATCTTGTCGTTCACCACAATGGCACGTTCTACAGCCAAATGGATGTTTTTGCAAATATTTTCGTGTCCCACCAGATTAGGAACTTCCGATCTTTTCAATTTTTCGTGTACAGAGTCTAATACTCCCGAAAGAATTATTTGAATTTTATCTCTCTTTGCTTTTCTGCAAAGTTCTTCAAGATTGTAAAGCCCCGTAGAGTCTATAAATGGAACTTTCCTCATACGTATAATACGCACATTGGGGTCATCGCCTAAGTCACGCATCACTTCGTCAAATTTATTGGCAACGCCAAAGAAGAACGGACCATCAATTTCATATACTTCAACTCCTTTAGGAATATGCAATACTTCATCCTCCAAGTTACCAGAGTGCGACTCTACTTCATCCGATAAATCTAATCTATCCTTAGTGAGCGAAACCTGTGTGGTCTCATTCATTCTTTTAATGAATATAAATACAGATAATAGTAGCCCTACTTGAATAGCAATCGTTAAGCCTAATACTATTGTTAGCCCAAAAGTTGTAAGTAGTATCAGCATAGTTGACTTGGAGTGTTTGCTAAGTGAGAGAAAAGTACGCCATTCACTCATATTGTACGATACAACTATCAATATTCCAGCTAAACATGACATGGGGATGTGTTTGGTTAGTCCACCAAGAAATAGTAGAATCAAGAGTAGCACGATTGCGTGTACAATCCCCGCAATGGGCGTTCGCCCTCCATTGTTTATGTTGGTCATTGTTCGTGCAACAGCACCTGTGGCAGGAAGTCCCCCAAAGAAAGGTGATATAAAGTTGGCAACTCCTTGTGCAATAAGCTCCATGTTTGAGTTGTGTTTGCGTCCTATCATTCCGTCAGCAACAACTGCTGATAGTAATGACTCTATTGAACCCAAAATAGCGAGTGTAAATGCTGAGGGGAACAA
This sequence comes from uncultured Dysgonomonadaceae bacterium, assembly GCA_964640575.1. GTDB lineage: Bacteria > Bacteroidota > Bacteroidia > Bacteroidales > Dysgonomonadaceae > UBA2632. Next base: position 4,116 of record CAZXGV010000061.1, on the reverse strand, counting down.
CAATCCCACCGATTCTAAATTAAAGTTTATCTTTTGAAATGCAGGCAAAGAGCTTTTAATTGTAAATCTATCACCAATAGTCTCAATAGAATTTACGCCAGCATACTTGTTCAATAGGTAGCTAGCAAGGGTCATAAAAATAATTGCTATTAGCGAACCAGGTATCTTTTTAAGTATTCTTGGTGTTATTACAATAATAACGATGCTCACAACAGCAATGGCAGTTGTCCATATATCAATACTAGAAAAGTTGTCAAAATAAACACTCCATTTCGCAAAAAAATCGCCTGGTAGGGCAGGGGTAGTTAGTCCAAAGAAATCTTTTATTTGTGTTGAAAAAATGGTTACTGCTATTCCGCTTGTGAAACCCACAACAATAGGGTGGGGTATAAACTTTATAACAGAACCCAATCTTAAAACACCCATTAAAATCTGTATTATTCCAGCAAGTACAGTAGCTAGAGCTAGCCCCTCAATACCAAACTGTTCGATAATACCGTAAATGATAATAATGAATGCCCCTGTTGGACCAGCAATCTGCACTGATGTGCCCCCAAGAAGTGCAACTATAAATCCTGCAATAATTGCTGTGTAAAGCCCTTTTTCGGGACTTACTCCCGATGCAATCGCAAACGCAATTGCAAGTGGCAATGCTACTACGACTGCAACTACAATACCTGACATTAAATCTGCCATAAACTTCTCTTTCGTGTATGTCTTTAACGAATCAAAAAGCTTAGGTCTAAACTCATCCATGAATCTTTGAGTCATATATAATTTGTTTTATTTTTTGCTTGCAAAAATAACTATAAAAAATGAGCAATGCGAAAATAAATGGTTTTATAAATAAATGGGGATGTGGGTTAATAGCTTTTTAAAGGCAATACTCTGTATTGTTTTTAAGAAGCTTTGAAACAATATTTGTCAGTTATTTGATGTGGGGCTTGTGTGATAAATAAAACAGTGCTTATTGGGGGAGTTATGTATATTACTTTAAGGCGTATAACATTGCATCTCTTCAAATGCGTCGAAAGTAATAGGTTTAAATAGCGCCTTGTTCCACCAACACAGCAACTCTTTCAATCATTCTGTCCTCGTCATAAGGGTTATAGCGTTTCTTTAAGCTATTGCCAAAAAGACCCGCAAACATGTTGTAAGTAAATGCCTTGAACGAACCCATAAATGACTCCACAATATGATAGGACGACGAGTTGGTCTCTCTGTCTATCAATTTCATTAGCAACTGCCCTTGTGAACGTGTCAGTTTCTTCATCTTAGGAGTGTATATGTCTTTTAAATGCTTCTCCATTTTCTCCAAGTGCTTTTGCTTGCTTTTGTGGTCGGGCAAAGTTTCCATATACTCATAGGTCTCTATAATTATTTGCGCTACTTCCTTTGCATAGGGCAGTGTTTTTTTTACATCGCGTATCAAGCGATTGTACAAAATTACTTCATGAGCGCTAGTGTGACGTATCGGTGAGTATTTTATAAAGTCAGTTAGATACATACATGCAACAGTGTCATTACCGATTACCACTGCTGTGTAAACATTAGGAGTTAAGTAGATGGTGGCTTTTCGAGTTTGTTCACTCTCCCCCTCCTTTTGCTGCGGTTGTGCAGAAATGGTTTTAGTAAGTAGTAAAAATAAAATGGCGGACCAAAATTTCATTATAGCAACTTAATAGATTTAGTCACACAAAGATAACAGCTACTTTTATTCAAGGATATGAAAGCACGTTAAGTCTCGTTAATAAGCCATTTCCTTTACAGAATGTTAAGTAAACAATCGCATTCTATCAGTAAATAAACAATTTATTTTTCTTTTAAATAGCGTTTATATCTTTCATGGGCAGCAAATTATGCGTAACTTTGTTTATATAGTTTTATCTTATCAAAGACTCAAGAGTAAGAGGCTTTGAGGTCGAGACTATTGTAATATAAAAACAAAACGAGTCAAAAACAAGTATTGTATTAGCAATGCATAAAAAAATAAAGTTATGACATATTATCATCTAGGAGAACTTGTACACCGAAGAGCTGAAAAATACGGGAAAAAGACAGCCATTAAATATCAAACCAAAATGGCAAAAGGGAAATGGAAGAATATCTCTTGGAGAAGGCTTTCCGAATTGGTTCTACAAGCAGCTCATGCCATGGCAGAGATGGGTGTAGAACCTGGCGACCGAATTGGTGTTTATTCAGAAAATATGGCTGAATATTTGATAACAGACTTTGGTGCTTATGCCAATAGAGCTGTTATGGTTCCCATGTATGCTACGGCTTCTCCTTCGCAAGTAGAGTATATTGTGGATGATGCACACACCAAAGTGGTGTTTGTGGGTGAACAATTTCAGTATAATCACGCCTATAAAGTACAATCCAAAAGCAAGGTGCTTAGCAGGCTTATAGTCTTCGATCGCAATGTAGTTCTTAATCGTGATGATGAAACATCCATGTATTTCGACGACTTCCTTGCTACAGGTCAAAATGCACATGCCCAAGCCATCGTCAATGTGCGCATGAAGCAACTAAAAGATACTGACTTAGCTACTATCATCTACACATCTGGCACTACAGGAGTACCCAAAGGAGTAATGCTGTTGCATAGCAGCTACAACGAAGCCAATAGAATACATGATATACGTTTAACCAAAGTGTCAAACAAAGATGTGTCGATGTGCTTCTTGCCATTGACTCACATTTTTGAGAAAGCTTGGTCTTATTATTGCATTCATAAAGGTATCACCATTGCTGTGAACAAAGACCCACGCAAAATCCAACTTACTATAAAAGAGATTAGACCTACACTGATGACAAGTGTTCCTCGATTTTGGGAAAAGGTTTATACGGGAGTAAATGAGCAAATCAACTCCTCTGGGAAATTTATGAGAAGGGTTTTCAAGCATGCCATTGAAACAGGTCGTAGGCACAACCTCGACTATCGCAACGAAGGCATTAAGCCCCCTTTATGGTTGTCCATCAAATTCCAATTCTACAGAACTACAATTTTTTATCTGCTTAAGTATGTGGTGGGCATCAATCGAGGCAACATATTTCCTTGTGCTGGCGCACCATTGTCCGACAATATCAACACTTTCCTACAGTCTGTAGATATTCATATCATCTATGGTTATGGTCTTACTGAAACAACAGCCACTGTTACCTGCTTCCCATTCACGGGGTTTAAAATTGGTACTGTGGGCACAGTAATGCCCAGTGTGGAAGTAAAGATTGGGAACGACAATGAAATTCTTGTTAAGGGAGCTACTGTAATGAGTGGATATTACAACATGCCCAAAGAGACAGACGAAGTTTTTACTGCTGATGGTTTTTTCCGTACTGGCGATGCTGGTTATCTTACAGATGATGGGGAGTTGGTCTTGACTGAGCGAATTAAAGACCTATACAAAACTTCTAATGGCAAATACATTGCTCCACAAATGATTGAAATGAGCTTGGCTGAAGATAATTACATTGATATGGTAGCAGTTATTGGTGATGAGCGTAAGTTTGTAAGTGCCTTGATTGTTCCCAACTTCGAAGCGTTGGAGGAGTATGCTCGTGAACACTCCATCCCTTTCGCAACACGAGAAGAGTTGGTGGATAACGAAGAGATAAACAACTTTATATATGCACGTATCGAACTCAAACAAGTTGCGTTTACTTCATTCGAAAAAATAAAGAAGTTTGTATTGCTGCCACAAGCATTCACTATCGAAGATGGAGAGCTTACCAATACCTTGAAGTTGCGTCGTAAGGTAATCTTGGAAAGATATGATGCAGAGATTGAAAGTATGTATGTGGAGTAATGGAAAATTGTCAATGGTGAATTATTAATGGTGAATGGTTCGGAACTAGAAGCTAGAGACTAGAGACTAGAAACTAGAGACTAGAGACTAGAAGGAAAGGTATTAGGTTTCGGGTATGTGTTTGTGCTTTGGGATTTGTAGAGACGCAATGCTTTGCGTCTTGATGAATATAGAACACGGATGATACGGATGTGACGGATAGGTACGGATTTGAGTATTGATATTCCTGAGATGTGAGTAGCTCCCGCTCGCGCGGATTTCCTGAATCCGTGTGTTGCGTAGCAAAAAAACCAGCTATAATGTCGGA
>CAZXGV010000060.1:0-13144 GCA_964640575.1 uncultured Dysgonomonadaceae bacterium | reverse complement strand
AATGTCTGAATAATCCCCCTCACCGATAAGTAAAAAATAAAAGACAACCACAAAGCATTATTGCCTAAAAACGATTTTGTAGAATAGTAGCAAACAAAAAAGCTAATCGCCGAAAGTATCATGGCATTACGCATCTCTTTTGATGCGGTAGCACCAATAAATATGCCATCCCACAAAAAGGCTGCAAATCCAGTGATAGGAATCAGGATGATCCAAAAAGTAAATGATTTAGCTGCTTCGATTACTTCTTGATTGTCGGTTAGAATTTGTAATATTTGATTGGGAAAAAGAAGATAAATTGTTGCTGATGCTAAGCTTACTATGAGCCCCCAAAAGAAAAGTCTTTGAATCATATATCGCAACAACAAATCGCTTTTTGAGCCAATGTAACGACCAGTAAGAGCCTCCCCAGAATAAGCAAAGCCATCCATAAAGTAAGAGAAGAGCATAAAGAACTGCATCAACAGGGCATTCACTGCTAATATTGTATCGCCCATTCCAGAGGATGCGAAGGTGAAAAATGTGGTTACGAGCGTCAACATAAACGTTCGGATAAAAGTATCGCTATTGACTTTGAAGAACGATTTGAGCGCAGTTGTATCAAGTATTGTTTGTAGGTTTATATACTTGAGCAGTCTGCCGTAGTAACGAAACCAAAACCCTATAGATATCAGTAGTGTCACCACTTGCGAAAGCATAGTTCCTAATGCTATCCCTTTTATTTTCATATCAAATCCGTATACAAAAATAAAGCTTAAAACGATATTCAGGACGTTGTTGATAATGGCTATCACCATCGGTGTTTTAGCATTTTGCATGCCAATAAACCAACCATTGAAAGCAAACATACTCAACACGGCTGGTGCACTCCAAATAGCTATTCGGAAGTAGTACTTTACGTTATCTATGGTTTCGGGTCCCGACTTAATGAACCTAACCGCAACTTTTTCTATCGGAACTTGCAAAAGAAGTATCAACAGCCCAAAACCTACAGCAACAATCAAAGACCGTATCAGTATATTCATGGCTTCGCCAAAGTTGCGAGCACCATAAGCTTGGGCGGTAAATCCGCTTGAACTCATCCGTAAAAAGCCAAAGTTCAAATATACCATGTTGAAAATATTACCTCCCAAAGCAATTGCTCCTATATATATGGCTGACCCAAGATGTCCAGCAATGGCTATATCTATCATTCCCAACAAGGGGACTGTGATGTTAGATATTATGTTGGGCAGGGCTAAACGAAATATTTTTTTATCCATTGCACAAAAATAATACATTATTGTCTTGTTAAAAATTAAAAACGTTCTATTTTTATTGTTTAGCTTTGTATTTATACTTTATGAGTGATATAATTTTTATACCTTTGTCTACTGAGATTTATTTCTTTGAAACAAGTTAAATATAACAGCACAATAATATTATGGATAAAATTCAAGAACTCACTTCTAAGCTTTATGAAGAAGGTGTGAAAAAGGGAAACGCAGAGGCAGATAAAATCATAGCCGAAGCTGAAAAAAAAGAAAAACAAATTCTTGATGATGCACAAAGCAAAGCGCAACAAATAATTGATGCTGCAAAGAAAAAATCGACAGAGGTAAGCAACAATGCCGAGTCGGAGCTTAAACTATATGCTTCGCAAGCATTGGAAGCACTTAAAACCGAGGTGACTAATATAATAACTGAAAAACTTGCTTCTTCGAGTGTCAAAGCGGCTGTGGATGACAAGGAGTTTATGCAAAAACTTATAACCAGCTTGATGCAAAATTGGGCTGAGAAACAAACAATGGTTGTAAGTGTAGAAAACAAAGACGAATTGGAAAGCTACATTAAAGCTAATGCCAAGACGCTTCTTGACAACAAACTCAAAATAGAATCGGTGAACGGAATTAAAACTGGTTTTGAAATTGCTCCCGAAGATGGAACTTATAAAGTGAAATTTGGCGAGGAGGAGTTTGTTGAGTATTTTAAAGAGTTTCTACGTCCTCAAATTCAACAACTGCTGTTTTAACTCTGTTTTCTAAATATTTTAACTCGGTTTATGTTTAAGAATCAATATTATTATTTTGTAGCAGGTCTGCCAGACTTTTCGTTCGACAGTGCCAAACTCCCTTTTACAGTGTCAGAATTTAAAGAGATGCTGTATGATGAGTTGAAGCCTGATGATAAGAAGCTGATTGATAAATACTTTTTAGAAGTAGACAAGGATAATCTTCTAAAACTTTTGTCAGACAAAGAGGCTGAGATGGGAGAAACAGGAGTTTACTCTCGCGAAGAGATGTTGGGTACAATCAATTCTATTAAGGAAGATCGAGATGCAAAGATTAAAAATATACCTTCCATTTTTGAAACTTTCATAAGACAGTGGCTGAAAGAGGATGCTGAAGCGGAAAGCAAAAACTGGGAAGATATACTCACATCGCTATATATGGACTACGGAGCCAGTGTGAAAAACAGCTTGGTGTCGCAATGGTTCACATTAAACTTGAACATAGGAAATGTATTGGCAGCTATCTACAGTAGAAAGTATGGATTGGATGTAAAGCAAGTGGTAGTTGGCAATAATCATATCGCAAAAACAATACGAGCCAATTCAGGTTCTCGTGATTTTGGTCTCGAGCAAGAGTTAGATTACTTCGATGCATTACTTAGAATATCAGAAGACACTGATATATATGAGCGAGAGCGCAAAATAGATAAGTTTCGCTGGGATTGGTTGGAAGAAAACACAGTCTTCGATTATTTCAATATAGAATATTTATTTGCTTATTTATGCAAACTGCAAATCTTGGAACGTTGGGTGCAACTCAATGCTGAAGAAGGTGAACGCGTGTTTCGTGAACTCATTGCAAATATGAAAAAAGATGTCGAAATTCCCGACGAAGAGTAACAATAAAAAGAAAGAGGAAATAGAATCAATACACAATATATGTCAACAAAAGGAATTGTAAAAGGAATTATCGCCAACTTAGTAATAGTTGAAGTAGATGGTCCTGTAGCGCAAAACGAAATTGCCTATATAGTTTTGGGAGACACAAAGCTAATGGCAGAGGTAATTAAAGTAGTTGGTAAAAGTGCTTATGTTCAGGTTTTTGAAAGTACTCGTGGTTTGGCTATCGATGCCGAAGTAGAGTTTATGGGACACATGCTCGAGGTAGTGTTAGGTCCTGGATTATTGGAGCGAAACTTAGACGGACTTCAAAACGACCTGGACAAGATGGAGGGTATCTTTTTGAAGCGAGGACAATACACCTTTCCTCTTGATGAAGAGAAGCTATGGGATTTTAAACCTTTAGCTAAAAAAGGAGATAAAGTTTCGGCTGGTTCATGGTTGGGTGAAGTAGATGAAAACTTTCAGCCACACAAAATAATGGTGCCTTTCAAAATGGAAGGCGAATACACTGTTAAAAGTGTAGCTGAAGCTGGTCAGTACAATATCTATGATATTATGGCAGTTGTTGAAGATAAGGATGGTAAGGAAATTGAACTCAACATGCTTCAACGTTGGCCCGTGAAACAACCCGTTACGCTATATAAAAGCAAACCACGCCCATACAAACTACTCGAAACTGGTGTAAGAACACTTGATACCCTCAATCCAATAGTAGAGGGTGGTACAGGATTTATACCAGGAGCTTTTGGAACTGGAAAAACAGTGTTGCAGCATGCCATATCCAAACAAGCTGAAGCAGACATTGTGATTATTGCTGCTTGTGGTGAACGTGCTAATGAAGTGGTTGAGATTTTCACAGAATTTCCCGAGTTGGATGACCCACATACAGGTCGCAAGCTGATGGAGCGAACCATTATTATTGCAAACACATCCAACATGCCTGTTGCAGCTCGTGAAGCATCTGTATATACAGCAATGGCAATTGGTGAGTATTACAGAGCAATGGGATTGAAAGTGTTGCTGATGGCTGACTCCACCTCTCGTTGGGCGCAAGCATTGCGCGAAATGAGTAACCGCTTGGAAGAGCTTCCCGGACCCGATGGTTTCCCCATGGACTTGTCGTCCATTATATCAAACTTCTACAGTAGGGCAGGGCATGTTATTCTGAATAACGATGAAACAGGCTCTATTACTTTTATTGGAACAGTTTCTCCAGCTGGAGGTAACTTGAAAGAGCCAGTAACGGAAAACACAAAAAAGGTTGCTCGCTGTTTCTATGCATTAGAGCAAGACCGTGCCGATAAAAAACGTTATCCCGCTGTTAATCCTATCGACTCTTATTCAAAATACATTGAGTACCCAGAATTTGAAGAACACATCAAAGAACAAATTTCGGATGACTGGTTGGATAAGATAAACGAAGCCAAAATAAACTTGTTGCGAGGCAAGGAGATTACTGAACAGATAAATATTTTGGGAGATGATGGTGTTCCAGTTGAGTATCATATTACTTATTGGAAATCAGAATTGATTGATTTTGTTGTGCTACAACAAGATGCATTCGACCCAATCGACTCGGTTACACCGCTGAAACGTCAAGAGTACATTTTAAATATGGTGATGGATATTTGTCGTGCCGAATTTGAATTCGACAACTTCAATAAAGTGGCAGATTACTTTAAAGATGTAATTAATGTTTGTAGACAAATGAATTACTCGGAGTTTAAGTCCGACAAGTTTAATGACTATCGCAAACAACTCGATGAACTATTGGAAACAAAAGCGGTTAGCAACAACACACAAAAATAAAGCGAAAAGCTGATATAATTATGGCAAAAGCATTTCAAAAAATATACACAAAGATTACCCAGATTACAAAGGCTACGTGTAGCCTGAGAGCTTCAAATGTGGGCTATGACGAGTTGGCAACCGTTGAAGGGAAATTAGCACAAGTAGTAAGAATTATAGAAGATGAAATAACATTGCAGGTGTTTGGAGGTACAGAAGGTATCCCTACCAATGCTGAGGTTATTTTCTTGGGCAAAGCTCCCTCGCTCAAAGTGAGTGATCAGTTAGCGGGTCGTTTCTTTGATGCATTGGGAAATCCTATTGATGGAGGACCCATTCCTGAAGGAGAAGAAAGAGAGATTGGGGGACCATCCGTTAATCCAGTGCGAAGGGATCAACCCTCTAAACTTATTGCTACTGGTATTGCAGGTATCGACTTGAACAACACGCTTGTTTCTGGTCAGAAGATTCCTTTCTTTGCCGATCCCGACCAACCCTACAACCAAGTGATGGCAACTGTTGCACTACGTGCAAAGGCTGATAAGATTATTCTAGGTGCAATGGGTATGACCAATGACGACTATCTGTTTTACAAAAATGTCTTTAGCAATGCTGGTGCATTGGATAGAATTATTAGTTTTGTAAACACTACTGAAAATCCTCCTGTAGAACGTCTATTGATACCAGATATGGCATTAACCGCTGCTGAGTATTTCGCAGTGGATAAAAATCAGAACGTATTGGTTCTTTTAACTGATATGACCTCTTATGCTGATGCGTTAGCTATTGTGTCAAATCGTATGGACCAAATACCATCGAAAGACTCGATGCCAGGTTCACTTTACTCAGACTTAGCTAAGATATACGAGAAGGCAGTACAATTTCCCGCAGGAGGTTCGATTACAATTATTGCTGTAACCACCCTTTCTGGTGGAGATATCACACATGCTGTACCCGACAATACGGGATATATTACAGAGGGGCAATTGTTCTTGCGTACAGATACTGACATTGGTAAAGTAATTGTCGACCCATTCCGCTCACTTTCGCGCTTGAAGCAATTGGTGCAAGGTAAGGTGACACGCGAAGATCATCCACAAGTGATGAACGCTGCTGTTAGGCTTTACTCTGATGCTGCTAATGCTAAAACTAAACAGGAAAACGGTTTCGACCTCACAGAATATGACACACGAACACTAAGTTTTGCTAAAGAGTACTCTGAGTATTTATTGGCTATTGATGTAAACTTAGATACAACAGAAATGCTCGATACAACATGGGATTTGTTCTCTAACCATTTCAGACCCGAAGAGGTGAATATGAGACAAGACATGATTGACAAGTATTGGAACGCGGCAGAAGGTGCTATAAAGCAACAAAAGCAAGAGCAAGAATAGGAAAGTAAATAATTTATGGCTATTAAATTTCAATATAATAGAACATCGCAACAAGCACTTGAGAAAAATCTCAATCTAAGGCTTCGTGCTCTCCCAACTCTTCAGAGTAAAGAGAGTGCATTGCGCATGGAGGTGAAAAAAGCCAAAGACCAAATAGATGAACTGGACGACGAACTTGAAAAAGAGATAGGCTCGTATGACAAGATGGTAGGATTGTGGACAGAGTTTGATGCTACCTTGATACGGGTGAAGGATGTGAATCTTTCGAAGAAGAAAATTGCAGGTGTCCCCATCTTCGTGTTAGAAGGGGTTGAGTTTGAAACCAAGCAATTTAGCGTTTTCAACAGACCCAAATGGTTTTTGGATGGTGTTAGTTTGCTACAACGTTTAGGTGAAATAGGAATTAAGCGCGACTTTTTTGAGCTCAAACTTAATAAATTGGAGTATGCTCGAAGAAAGACCACCCAAAAAGTGAATCTTTTTGAGAAAGTGCAAATTCCAGGATATGAAGATGCAATCTTAAAAATTAAACGATATCTGGAAGATGAGGAAAATCTCTCGAAGTCTTCACAAAAAATTATGCGCTCTAAAAAAGAGGCAAGAGCAGAAAAGGAGGGTTCGATATGGTAAAAAAAATGAGAAAGTTTTCTTTTTTGATCTATCATAAAGACTATGATGTTTTCTTGCAAGATTTACGCAAGTTAGGACTCATTCATGTGGCTCAACAGGAGAAGGCTGTGGAGTATAACGATGAGTTGGAAAACTACTTGAGTCAATTAAAGAAACTGCAAGAGGCGAAAAAAACACTACAAAAGGCAATATCGGACGACAAAGAGGAGATAACTGAAAATGCAGCAGATGTTGATTTAGGATACGAAATACCACGAAAAATTGAAGAAATTCAAACGAACATTGAAACTTTCAATCAACAAATACAGGTGAGCTCCAAAGAGTTGGAGTCGCTTGAGCCTTGGGGTAACTTCGATAATGAGATAATAAAGAAATTAGAACAAGCTGGTTACACAATCGATTTTTTCTCTATTCAAAAAAGTGCATACAACCCTGAATGGGAAGAGGCGTATAATGCAATTTTGATTAATCAATTGACACGCTACTATTTTATAACGGTAACAAAGCAAGATAATGTGGCAGAAGAGCTGGGCATTGAATCGCTTACCCTGCCCGATGTTTCATTCAATGATTTGTCAAACTTGATTGAATCGATAAAAGAGAAACAAGTAGCAGAGAAAGAAAAACTGAAAACTCTTTCTGCCGATATTCCTTCTCTCGATGCGGCAATAGCCGATGTAGAGTCAAAGATATCTTTGAAAGAGGTTGTTCTTAATACTAATAAAGTTGCTGACGATAAGTTGATGGTGATGCAAGGGTGGGCACCTGAAGAGAATGAGTCAAATATTGTCTCCTATCTTCAAGCGAAAGAGGCTTACTACGAAGTGGCCGACCCAACACCTGAAGATGATGTGCCTATTAAGTTGAACAACAGTAAGTTTTTCAAACTTTTCGAGCCTATCACCAAGCTATACATGCTCCCTAAGTACAACGAGCTTGACCTGACACCCTATTTTGCGCCCTTCTTTATGCTCTTTTTTGGTCTATCGTTGGGTGATATTGGCTATGGACTGTTCCTCTTTACAGGAGCAACTTTAGCAAAGGTTTTTAAAAGATCCTCTATGGGAGATTCTTTTAAATCGATACTGTCTTTGGTGCAAGTATTAGGAGCTTCCGCATTTTTTACTGGATTCTTAACTGGAGGCTTTTTTGGAGTACAAATATATGAATTAGATTGGCCCCTTGCACAGAAACTGGGAGATAAGGTGTTTTTCGACAACAACATGATGTTTAACTTATCGCTAATTCTTGGTGTCGTTCAAGTCATTTTCGGAATGATTCTTAAGGTGTTTAATCGCATTATCCAGTTTGGTTTTGTGTATGGAATATCAACCTTCGGTTGGATTGTACTGTTGCTAAGTTTTATTGTTGCAGTGCTATTTCCAGGAGTTTTGCCAATGACAGGTACTGTACATCTTATTATTCTCGGGCTAAGTGCAATAGCTATTTTCTTTGTCAATTCGCCAGGAAAAAATATATTTTTAAACCTTGGGTTAGGTCTGTGGGATACATACAACATGGCAACCGGACTTTTGGGCGATATCTTATCTTATGTGCGTCTATTTGCTTTAGGATTGTCGGGTGGCATACTTGCAAGTGTCTTCACAAGTTTAGCTGTGGGTATGAGTCCAGACAATGCTATTGCAGGACCCATAGTAACCATCCTAATTTTTGTGATAGGTCATTCTATCAACATCTTTATGAATACTTTAGGAGCTATCGTCCATCCAATGCGTCTTACTTTTGTTGAGTTTTTCAAAAACTCTGAATTCAGTGGCGGTGGACAAAAATATCAACCATTTACATAAAATCAAATTATAAAAATCAAATAAATTCAATCAATTATGGAATTAAATCTATTATTAGCTTATATGGGTATCGCAATAATGCTCATTCTGTCCGGTGTTGGCAGTGCTTATGGTGTAACTATTGCAGGTAATGCAGCAGTGGGTGCATTGAAGAAAGACGACAGTGCATTTGGTAATTTCCTTGTGCTAACAGCTCTGCCTGGAACACAAGGTTTGTACGGGTTTGCGGGTTACTTTATGTTTCAAACAATATTCGGAGTACTTACTCCCGACATCACAATTCACCAAGCAGCAGCCGTTCTTGCAGGAGGTTTAGCACTTGGTTTTGTAGGCTTGTTTTCATCCATTCGTCAAGGGCAAGTGTGTGCCAACGGCATCGCCGCTATTGGACAAGGACACAACGTATTTACAAACACGCTTATCTTGGCTGTTTTCCCCGAGCTTTATGCTATTGTAGCTCTGGCAGGTGTATTCCTTATAGGTAGTGCCATTGTATAAATCTAACTGTTAATACTACTCTCTTCACGAAAAGAGAGAGATATCAGAAAAAAAGCTGTTCTTTTATTTTAAAGGGCAGTTTTTTTGTTGATTGGCTTTTGTGCAACACTGTCTTTAGTCGTTAGTTTTCAGTAGCTACTCCTCAAACCCTCTACAAGAGTGGGCTTGTAAACATAACACGTGTCGATTAACAATGTCTTCGCATCTTATGGTTCCCCATTCACTGATAATTCTAACAGCAATATCCACGAAAGCAGCTAAATCAAAGATAAAATATTACTTTTGTAGATAGTACTAACAAATTCACATTTAGAAGAGATAGTTTAAGTATGGCAAGTGGGATGAGAACTCTGGCCAAAGAAACCGCTATTTATGGTGTGAGCAGCATACTCGGAAAACTGCTTAGTTGGTTTCTTGGTCTATATTGGGCATTTGGATTAGAGACTATTGCCGAAATGGGTGTTGTCACCTATTCTTATGCATGGGTTGCCCTATTGCAAGTGGTGTTGACTTACGGTATGGAAACTGGTTTCTTCCGATTTGCCAACAGAGAAAAAGAACCCCTTACAGTCTATTCCACCGCGCTGATAAGCATTGCTACATCCACTTTGCTTTTTATACTATTGGCTGCTCCTTTTTTAGAGCCAATTGCTTCTTTGGTGGGACCCAGCATGAAGCCTCGCTATGTGCTCATGTTCATTTTCATTCTGTCGCTTGATGTACTTGGCGCCATACCATTTGCCTTTCTTCGATTCTCAAAACGTCCCTTAAAGTTTGCATCACTCAAGCTGCTCAACGTAGCATTGACCATACTCTCCAATATCTTTTTCTTTATTATAGCACCCTGGTTGGCTAACTATTATCCGGCTCTGTTTTCGTGGTATGATATAGCAAATGGCATCGACTACATTATCTTATCCAATCTTATAGCTTCTGCGGTTCAGTTCCTACTGTTGACACCTCACATGCGTATCAAATTTAAATTTGATGGAGTTTTGCTGAAAAAGATGTTGAGGTATTCCTATCCACTGCTTATCTTGGGTGTTGCCGGTGTGCTCAACCAATCGGCAGATAAAATGGTGTTTACGTGGCTCTATCCCAACTCGGCTGATGCCGAAACTCAATTGGGTATTTACGGGCAAAGTTTTAAAATAGCCGTCATTATGGTTATGTTTACACAAGCTTTTCGCTATGCATTCGAGCCTTTTATATTTGCGAGAGATAGGGAAGAGAGCTCCGACAGTAACTTGAAGTCTTATGCCGATGCCTCTAAGTATTTTCTTATTTTAGGACTATTCATTTTTTTAGGAACGATAGGGTATCTCGACATCATAAAACATTTACTTCCGCGCAACTATCACGAAGGACTCAAAGTAGTTCCCATTGTGATGTTTGGAGAGATGTTTTTTGGTCTCTATTTCAATTTATCGTTGTGGTATAAGTTAACGGACAAGACTAAGTGGGGTGCTTATATGTCTCTGTTTGGTTTGGTTATCACCCTCACCATTCTTTTTGTTTTCATCCCTCACTATGGATATATGGCTTGTGCTTGGGCTTCGTTTTTTGCCAATTTTAGTATGATGGTACTCTCTTACTTTTTGGGTCAAAAACATTACCCAATACCTTATGACCTGAAAACTGCAGGCAAATTTGTATTGCTTGCTGCCGTATTGGGTGTGTGCATGTTTTTAAGTTTCAAATATTCGCCCAATGTGACTGTTCGTCTTGCTATCAATACGGTGCTTGTTATAATTTATGCTGTGGTTACAATAAAAAAAGAATTACCTTTGCATCAGATGCCTGTGATAGGTAGATACTTCAAGAAATAATAATTTAAAATTAATACAACAATAATAATAAACAACTTTTTGATTATGAGAAAAATGCTATTAGCAATAGTCATCACCTTTTTTGCTTTTTCAGCAAAGGCTGACGAAGGAATGTGGCTATTGAAGGAGTTGAACCAACAAAGCATTGCACGAATGCAAGAACTTGGTTTCACTTTCCCAATTGATAAACTATACGACGAAAACAACCCCTCGTTGAAAGATGGTGTTGTAATCTTTGGTGGTGGATGTACTGGTGTAGCAGTTTCCGAACAAGGACTGATATTCACCAATCATCACTGCGGATATGGAGCCATTCAGAAATTAAGTTCAGTAGAGCACGACTATCTTAAAGATGGATTTGCTGCTACAGATAGAAACAGCGAGTTGGCTGCCGATGGATTGGCAGTCTCTTTCTTGCGTTCTACAAAAGATGTGACTGACGAAATTTTTTCGCAAATACCCTCTGTGTTGAGCGAAGTACAGCGTCAACGAGCCATCGACTCAGTGTCGAATGTGTTGACAAAGGAATACGAAAACAATCAATTTGCTCAAGCACGTGTTGTTCCTTTCTATGCGGGCAACAAATACTACATGGTGGTGTATGATGTTTTTCGCGATGTTCGCTTAGTAGTTGCTCCCCCATCTTCCATTGGTAAGTTTGGTGGAGACACCGACAACTGGATGTGGCCTCGTCAAACGGGAGATTTTTCTGTTTTCAGAGTATATGCCAACAAAGATAACCGTCCTGCAGAATATAGTGAGGATAATGTGCCTTACACCCCTAAATACGTTGTTCCTGTTTCGATTGCCGGATACAAAGAGAACGATTATGCTATGACCGTTGGTTTTCCGGGTACTACCAAGAGGTATCTCTCATCGTGGGGTATTCAGCGCATGATTGAATCTGAAAACAAACCACGTATTGAAGTAAGAGGAGCCAAGCAAGAGATATGGCGCGAAGCGATGAACCAAAGCGACGCTGTTCGTATAAAATATGCATCAAAATACTCGGGTAGTTCCAACTATTGGAAAAACTCGATGGGTATGAACGAGGCGATAGCTGCTTTGGGAGTTATTCAAGACAAAGAGAAGGTTGAAAATGAATTGGCGCAATGGATTGAAAATAATCCAGAAGCAAAAGCCAAGTATGGCAATACATTGGCATCACTCGAAGAGGCTTATACAAGCTCAATGGAAGATGCGCTATATACAACCTATTTTATGGAAACATTTAGGAATGGAATAGAGATTATTCGTTTTGCGAACACACTCTTGGCATTCGATGTAAACAATACAGAGAAAGACAAAGAGGACTTTATCAACGAACGCATCATCAACTCATACAAAGATTATGAGCCAACACTCGACAAAAAAGTATTGCCTGTAATGCTGCGCCTATATGCAGAGCGAGTGCCGAAAGAGAACTTGCCCGACGTGTATAAGACTATCCAAAAAAAGTTTAAAGGCGATTACGAAAAATATGCAGACTGGTTGTTCAAGAAATCTAAGTTTACAAACCTAGACGACTTGATGGTGCTGTTGAAAAAGAAAAACAACAAAGACATTTTAAAAGACCCCGCCATGGATTTAGCCCTTTCGGCAAAAGACATGGGATATGAACTGTCTGAAAAAATGTTTGATTCTTACGTAGATATCTTAAGGGCAGAGCGCGAGTTTATGGCAGCCTTGATGGAGATGAATCCTGATTATGCCTATCCTTCGGATGCCAACTTCACCCAGCGTTTGAGCTATGGAACTGTGCAAGGATACGAGCCACGCGATGGTATATGGTACAATTATTATACTACAACGAAAGGTGTGTTTGAGAAAGAGAAGCCCGGAGACCCCGAGTTTGACGTGCAACCAGAGATTTTGAGCGAACTTCGCAAACAAGATTTTGGAGACTATGCCAATGAAGAGGGCGAGCTTGTCACTTGCTTCTTGTCAAACAATGACATCACTGGAGGTAATTCGGGAAGCCCTGTCCTCAATGGCAATGCAGAGTTGCTTGGATTGGCGTTCGATGGCAATTGGGAAGCACTGAGTGGCGACATTGTGTTTGAACCCAACATGCAACGCACCATCAGTGTGGACATCCGATATGCCCTATATACTATCGATAAGATAATGAATGCTTCTCACATCATTGATGAGTTGCAATTGGTGAAGTAGGGACTTTGGGAAATTGAGAGTTGATTAAAAATTGTAGGGCAATGCTCCGCTCGCGCCGATCGCAATCGGTGTGCTGCGAAGCAGAAAGTGAAGCGCAGTTAGCTGTTAGTTAGCTTTTAGCCGTGAACA
>CAZXGV010000059.1:0-13385 GCA_964640575.1 uncultured Dysgonomonadaceae bacterium | reverse complement strand
GATTAATTGTTAATGGTGAATGGTGCTGACCTCTCACTGTTCATTGTTCACTGCTCACTGCTCACCGTTCACTGTTCACCGTTCACTGTTTTCTTTCTGCTTCGCAGCACACCGATTTGGAAATCGGCGCGAGCGGCGGTACACTGTTCACTGTTCACTGTTCACCGTTGACCGTTCACTACTCACTGTTTTTTCTTCGCAACACACCGTCAGCGAGAGAAGGACAAGTCAGGATTATTTTATCTTAGATTATTACAAGAGTATCTATAACTAAGTTTGCAGCAGATATAATCTGAGAGGGATTAGTATAAAATGAGAGTAGGTGGAAATAAAATAATTTCCACCTACTCCAATTTTGCGGGATAGCTCTGATGAGTATCCTAAAGTTGCTGAATGTTACTTCAATGCCAAACGTATATCGGCAGCAAAGGCTCTTTCACTATTTATCATCAATGGGTTGAAGTCTGCCTCAAGAATTTCAGGGAAATCCATGGCTAATTGCGATACTCGGAGCAGTACATCTTCAAGTGCCTCAAAATTGATAGGCGCTTCTCCGCGAACTCCAGCAAGGAGGTCATAAGTTTTTATCTCTCTGATGATATTATGGGCATCTTCTTTGCTGAGAGGTGCCAATCTGAACGCAATATCTTTGAGTATTTCCACGTAGATACCTCCTAAACCAAACATCAATAATGGTCCGAACTGTGGGTCGCGTTTGAATCCGATAATAAGTTCTTTACATCCTGCAGGCACCATTTGCTGGATAAGACATCCGTCTATTTTAGCATCAGGACGCATCTTGGCAGCGCGCTCTGTAACCTCTGTAAATGCTGCATGAACTTCCTCAGCACTTTTTAAACCAACTTTTACTCCGCCCACATCACTTTTGTGTGATATTTGTTCAGAAGCAATTTTCAATACAATCGGAAATCCTATCTTCTTAGCCGCCTCAGCTGCTCCGTCGGCAGTAGTTGCTAATTCTGATAAGAGTGCTGGTAGTTTGTATGCTTCAAGAATTTCTTGTGCTTGAAACTCTACAATCTCGCTAGCATCCTTTTCTACGGCTTTGCTGACAATAGCTTTTGCTTTTTCGAAATCGCGTTCAGGAGTTACGTAGTTGCCTCTTTCACTCTTTTTCCACACTGCATAGTTATACATTGTTTCGATGCTTTCGATTGCTGGTTCAGGGAAATTAAAGAAAGGGATATTAGCCTCTTTAAACATGTTTTCGGCAATGGTTATTCTTTCTTGACCCATAAAGCAAGGGAAAATAGGCTTTGAGGTAGATTTGATAATCTTTACCAATCCTTTAGCAATATCCGCCATTTCGGTGAAAGCAGTAGATGTGGGAGTTAGTACAACAAGTGCTGCATCGTAGCTGTCATCATTAATCATATACTTCACGCCAGCCTGGTAAGTAGCAGCATTAGCATCACCACCAATATCTAAGGGATTGCGGAATGAAGCGTAACTGGGGAGCTCTTTGCGTAAAGCTTCTACTATGCTTGCAGAAGGTTGTATTAATTTGAGAGAAGTTTTCTCAGCAGCATCAGTTGCCATAATACCGGGACCTCCCGCATTGGTGATAATGGCTAAGTTGGGTCCTTGTGGCAGAGGTGCTTTAGAGAAAGCTTGCGCCAGATCGAAAAACTCTGACATAGATGCTACACGTATAACACCTGTTTTATTGAAAGCTGCAGAATATGCATTGTCTGCTCCTGCAATAGACCCTGTGTGAGAAGCAGCAGCTTCGGCTCCTGCAGAAGATGTTCCACTTTTTACCACTATTACAGGCTTCTTGCGCGTCACTGATTTAGCTGCTTCTATAAATTTTGGTCCATCTAATATGGTTTCCATATAACCCATTACAACATCGGTATCAGGGTCATTTCCAAGATATTCAAGTACATGGCTTTCATTAAGAACAGCTTCATTTCCTAGACTCACAAATTTTGAGAATCCAATTTTTTCACCCAATGCCCAATCGAGGATGGAGGTGAAGAGTGCACCCGACTGTGAGAAGCAGGCAATATTCCCGAGAAACGGTTGTCCAGGAGCAAAAGTGGCATTCACATTGTGGTTCATATTGATTACCCCAAGACAGTTGGGACCGACAAGTGCAACATTGTTTTTGATGCATAATTCTTTAATTTTCTCTTCCAATTCGGCACCTGCCTCATCCACCTCTTTAAATCCAGAAGTAATGATGATAGCGCTCTTAACACCAATGTTTACGAGTTCCTCCATCGAGCCGAGAACAAATCTACTTGGAATGGTGATAACTGCTAAGTCTAATCCTTTAGGTAGCTTAGATACATCATTAGTAACAGGGAGTCCTAATATTTCAGTGCTTTTAGGATTTACCGGTATAATTTTGCCTTTGTAACCTGCATCGAGCATGTTTTGAATAACAGTATTGCCGATTTTCCCTTCAGTAGCTGATGCTCCGATAACGGCAACTTCTTTTGGAGTAAACAGCGCATTTAAATCATATGATTTTGACATAATATTTCTTTAATGTGAAGCTGATTTGTTTTATAAGCCTCACAGTGATTAAATTAGATTGTATTGTATGTTTTTCTTGTTGTTGCAAAAATACAAAAGATATCTTAATCAAAAAAATCAAAGTTGTTTTGTCCGTTTGAAAACATGGTGGGTGTTCTGTTTTTTGTTGATTCTATATATAAAAAAACCCACCGTAAAGTGGGTGGGCTCCTTTATTTGATGTAGCTCAAGAATAAATTCTAATTATTCATTGTACTTTGTACTTCTCATTTACGAAACAAAGCTAATAAGCGCACAATTTAATTATCTTTTGTTCTTTAAAAGCAATGGTATTTCGCTTGGTTCTTTTGCAACTGGTACACCAGCAGCTTCAAATGCTGCAATTTTTTCCTCTGCTGTTCCACCGCTACTTGATATAATCGCTCCAGCATGGCCCATTTGCTTGCCAGCTGGTGCAGATTGCCCAGCAATAAAGGCTGCTACTGGTTTTGTGATGTGTTTCTTTATATATTCTGCAGCTTGCTCTTCTGCATCTCCGCCAATTTCACCAATCAGTACGATGGAGTCAGTATCAGGATCATTTTCGAACATGTCAAGCAGCTCTTTGTAATACAATCCTACAACAGGGTCACCACCTATACCCACAGCAGTTGATTGTCCCATACCATTTTCGGTGAGGTTATAAACCACTTCATAGGTAAGTGTTCCGCTTCTGCTGATAACGCCTGTACCACCTTGTTTGAAGATATTAGCAGGCATAATACCCACCAAGCTTTCACCAGGAGTTATAAGTCCCGGGCAATTGGGACCTAATAGGAAAGAACCTTGTCTACTAATAAAGCTGTAAGCACTTATTACGTCTAATGTTGGTATGCCTTCCGTAATACATACAATTAGTTTTATGCCGGCTGCTGCAGCTTCCATCATTGCATCTTTTGCAAATGGAGCAGGCACAAAAATTATTGATGTGTTCGCATTTGTTTCCTCTACTGCATCTTGGACGGTATTAAATACAGGAATACCATCTACTTTTTGACCCGCTTTGCCTGGAGAAGTGCCGCCTACTACGTTTGTTCCGTAACTTTGCATTTTTGAGGCATGAAATCCGCCGTCACGTCCTGTAATTCCTTGGACGATTAGTCGTGTATTGTTATCTATTAGGATACTCATATTTTTTCTGTTTTTAGAATCTAAATTATTAATGTGGAATAAATAGGGTTGTTGTGAACTTAAGATTGTGTCGCTAATTCAACAGCTTTCCTTGTTGCTTCTCCCATAGTTTTAGCAACATGAAATTTGCTGCCCTTCAACAATTCCCTGCCTTCTATCTCATTGGTTCCGGCAAGCCTTATAACGATAGGCATAGCAGTTTCGATTTGCTTGAATGCTTTAAGCAATCCATTGGCAACATCGTCGCAACGAGTAATTCCACCAAAAATATTTATTAACACCACTTTCACATCTTTATCTGATAGTAAAAGCTTCATTGCCTCCACTACTTTTGATGGATTGGAGCTACCGCCAATGTCTAAGAAGTTTGCAGGATTACCACCATATAATTTAATCATGTCCATGGTAGTCATGGCTAAACCCGCACCATTTACCATGCAGCCTATATCTCCATCTAAGTGAACATAGCTAAAACCCTGTTCTTTTGCATTTTCTTCTTTTTTTTCCTCTTCGGTTGGCTCAAATAGCTCTTTAATCTCTTTTTGACGAAAGAGAGCATTGTCATCAAATGTCATTTTCGAGTCAATAGCAAGAAGCGTATTATCGGAAGTGAGAATTAGTGGATTGATTTCTGCAAGCGATGCATCTTTTTCGACAAACAACTTATAAAGTTTTTGCATGGTGCTCCCAGCTTGGCGCACTAATTTGATATCATCAAAAAGAAGAAATCCAAATTGACGAGCCAAGTAATCGGGTATCTCAATAGTAGGGTCAATTGCTATTTTATGTATTTTGTCGGGTGTTGTACGTGCTACTTCTTCAATATCTACGCCACCTTCTTTACTCAACATCAACATTGTAGATTTTGTATTTCTATCAATAACAAAACCAACATAATATTCTGCTTTGATATCTACGGCTTTTGCCACTAGCACTCTATCTACTTTAAATCCTTTGATGTCCATACCAAGGATGTTTTGTGTGTGCTCGCGCACTTCGGCTGCGTTTTTGGCTAGTTTCACACCCCCAGCCTTTCCTCTTCCTCCACTGTGAACTTGTGCCTTAACTACCACTGCTTCTTGTCCTAGCTTTTCGAATGCTTCATTAGCTTCATCAACACTGTGACACAGATATGCTGTATTAACTGGCACTCCGTAATCCGCAAAAATATCTTTTGCTTGATATTCATGAACTTTCATATATTATACTGTTTTTATTGAATTGAGTAATTGTAACAAAAGTAAAAAATATTGTTTGTTTTAGGAACTTATTTCTCCTATATTTAATAAAATGTTTTATGATACATTATTGCAGCAATAAAACGATTGTTTGTACAATCCTCTAAAGCGGTTTTAAATAGTGTCGGGCCACGGACATACTTCCCCTGTTGCTTTAAATGAAGGTCGCTGTGCATCTACATTGCGCAGGTATTCACCTAAATCATGTGATAGCTTTTTTGTAATGTTTGGATATTGCTCTGCTATGTTGTTTGTTTCACCAATGTCTTCTGCAATATTGAAGAGTTCCTTCTCTCCTGTTTCGTAATAGTAGATAAGTTTCCAATCTTGACTTCTAATGGTACAAGTAGGTCCGATACCTGGTCCATCATTGCCCCAAAGGTTGGGGTAGTTCCAATAGAGGTTTTTTGGTGGTGAAATTTCATCATTATCCGTAAGAAGAGGCACAAAGCTTCTACCATCAATTGGTTGCACGGTTTCATAATCATTCACTTCCGCCATTTCCAATATCGAGGGAAAGAAATCTTCGATGATGACAAGTTCATCGCTTTTGGTTTGAGGCGCTACTTTGAGGGACCATTTCACAATCATAGGTTCTCTCACTCCTCCTTCGTAAGCCGAACCTTTTCCACTATTGAGCGGTGCATTTTGAGTGTGCAAGGGTTTGTCGCGCCATCTTGTTGAGGATGAGAAACCTCCATTGTCGGACATGAAGAGTACAATCGTATTGTCATCCAGTTTGTTGTTTTCTAACCAATCCATTAGGTCTCCAAGGCTCTTGTCCATGCCCTCAATCAATGAAGCATAAGCTGCTTCATTTTCAGACAATCCTTTGTTTATATATTTTTGATAGAAGCGCATATCTTTATCCAGAGGTATATGCACTGCATAGTGCGACATATAAAGGAAAAAAGGTTGACCCAGCTTTTTTGCTTTATCAAGGGCTTTGATCGATTCGATCGTGAGTGCTTCGGTTACGAATGTGTTTGTTCCCCAATAATCTTCCAATCCGGGCACTGCAAATATGGAACTGGGTTTTCCATCGGTTTTGTTTCCATAATTATTTTCTCCCAAATAGCTTGCCAATCCACCCGCTGCATGACCAGCTATGTTAACTTCAAAACCAAAATGATGAGGGTTTTCTCCAGGAGTATCAATTGCTCCAAAGTGTGCTTTGCCACAATGAATGGTGTGATATCCATTGTTTTTGAGCAATTCTGGCAATGATGTAACTTGATAGGTGTGTGGAATATTGGGAACTTGACAGATACCATTTACATTCCATTGGGGAAACTCCAATACATCACTTTTCCTGTCGGTTGAAGTGTTCTTTTGCAGCGTCCAGTTAGTTACTCTATGGCGTGATGCGTTCATCCCCGTCATCAAGCTGACGCGAGTAGGAGAGCTAACGCTACTAGCATAAGCTTGAGTAAACATTTTTCCTTCACCAGCTAATCGCTCCATATTGGGGGTGTGGTAGCGTTCGTTCAATGGAGTTTTTTCAGTCCAAAAGGCGAGAGATGTATCTTGCCATCCCATATCATCAACCATAAACAGGATAATGTTTGGACGACTGTCTGGATGAACGCTGTTTTGCGCTATTAATCCTAAGGGTGCAATTGCTAAAGAAAGAAGCTGCTTTTTAATAGACATCACTTTTTATTTTAAGAATACTTCGATAACAGGGATTTCCACATTTGGCTTGATAACGGGCAAGCGAAGATTTAAGTCATCTTCTGTGGCAACGCTCCCTTGCATGTGATGTCCATAAGGAGCAGTTACTTGAATTTCTGAAGCATCGTGCAAGAACTGTACGTATTTGATTTTGCCTTTATATCCAGGCAAACGGAAATTGGTGAGCGGGTAATCTAAAAGATGAATGTAGATGCGATTCAATTCGGGATTGTAAGTCAATATTGTTTGATTGGGTGCTTGAAAGGTGTCTGGAGCTTGTGTGCAGCCATATATCGAGCGGCTGTTATACTTCATCCATTCTCCTATTTCCTCCAATGCTTTGTCAGCTCTATGATCGAATTTGCCTCTTCCTGTAGGACCCACATTCAATAATACATTCCCACCTTTACTCACCGATTCAATTAAAAGCACTAATAGTTGGCGTTTATTTTTCCACGTGTTTTCATCTCTGTGATATCCCCAAGAACCTGAAAAAGTTTGGCATGTCTCCCAAGGGACTCTTTTCCCCTCTATTTCGGGCCATTGGTCTACTTTAAATTGTTCGGGTGTTTTAAAATCCCATCCGCCAGGCACATCTGCCAAGTCGGCGCGATCATCTAAGAGTATTCCTGGTTGTAGTTCACGCACCATTTTAACCAGCTCAATTGAACCCCACTCTTCGCGACCTTTTCCATGCTTCCCAGGATAGGAGTAGTCAAGCCACAGAATATCTATTTTACCATAATTGGTTAATAGCTCCCTTACTTGATTTTTCATATAAGTGCGATAGTTAGCCATGTCTCTTCCTTCGTTTAGTGCTGCATACTCCTCATCTGTTCGTGCACTCATCGGATGGACACGATCAATTGTGAAATCGGGGTGATGCCAGTCTATCAACGAGTAGTAGAAGCCTACTTTCAAACCCTCTGCTCTAAACGCATCTACCCACTCTTTCACAATATCTTTGTTATAGGGAGTGTTGGTCGATTTAAAGTCGGTGTATTTGGAGTCGAACAGGCAAAACCCATCATGATGTTTGGAGGTAAGCACTGCATATTTCATACCTGCTTCTTTTGCCTTTCTTGCCCACTCTTTCGGGTTGTATAAGTCGGGGTTGAAGTAATCGAAATATTTGTTGTACTCTTCGTTTGGAATTCTTTCGTTTTTTTGCACCCATTCGTGACGTGCAGGCAATGCATACAGACCCCAATGGATGAACATGCCGAATCGGTCGTTTGTCCACCATTGCAGCCGCTCCTGTTTTTGAGCTTCGGTTTCGTCCCATATTTTTTGCTGAGAGAATGAATGATTTAAGCTTAATAAAGCAAGCAATGTAAGGATAGTTGTTTTTCTCATAGCTGCAAGTTTTTATCTGTTGTTGAAGAATTGAGGAGAATGATAGTGTTTAAAGTGATGAATAGCTTCTCTTGCAAATTTAATGAAATTAAGTTGAAAAGTAGTTTCTTTGTGTTGGTTTTTTCATCCCCTTTATAGCATTGAAGAAGTAACGTACATTATTCTACAAGGCATGGATTAATATTCAACGGGTGAGGGGCTTAAAGTGGCAATCCTAATCCATCACTCTCTCCAAAAAACGCTCCGCTTCAAGAGTTGACAGCTCTTCCATTTTAGACAGCCCTGCTTGTAGTTGTATATTTAACTTCTCTGGAGTTAACTGCTCGTTTTCGTCAATGTAGTTTTTCTCAAAAAGATATCCTTCAAGTTCCTCTATTTTTGATTTCATAAATCTAGGAACCTCACCTGCTCTTAAAGCTTCAATTAGTTGCTTTGGGTTGTGGTCTAACTCTTTTAATTTGTCGTCAACCACATCCATAAATACTTCAGACACACTGCCAGAATCTTGCAATACTGCTCTATCAATTGGTTTAGCTCTCCCTCTTTGATACAACTTTTGATATAACTCCAACAATTCAACTTTTCTGTAAATTAACTTGAGAGTAGCATCAGTCAAACCTTTTATTTCTCCTTGATACTTTACAAAACTCTTCAGTTTTCCATAATATTGAATTCCACGCTGCAAACAGGCATGCAGTAGCTCATTGTCTTCAATTAGATAAGATAAATAAAGTTGTTCGGGTGTGTCTGTAAGTAAGTGATATTGTGGTGGGTTCAACAGTTGGTGGTACTCTTCATTTGAATAGCCATCTGGAGAAGGAACATCTGCAAATTGCAGAGAAGGGGTTTCTGCCAATTCACCCAAATTGTACTCTATTTGCTCGTTTGCTTGTCCTTTCAAAACTACTATTTGCCCATCAATTTCTGGATGTCTATCAAGATGTTCTTGCCATTTCTTCAATTCGTCAGTTTGTGCGGTGAAGTAAAAAACCTGCCGCCCCTCTTTGCTAATCTCTATCAAAGCTTCAATAATCTGTGTTGCTCTAAGGTCATCGCTGTTTGCCAACACCTCGTCTGCCAAAATGGGAAGTTTGACCCCTGACTCTTGGCTTTCGATAAATGCTAATCTTACTGCAATTAACAATTGAATACGAGTGCCCGAAGACAAATGATCAAGCGGTTGCCCTTGATTCAATATTGTATCTTTTGCTCTAAAACTGGCTCCTTCACTGTCATCCAATATCAATTCATAATGTCCATGGGTTATTTTATTAAACAACTCATTCGCTCGGTTAAGCACCTTTGAACTACTATGTTCTTGCGTTTTCTTTTTCAACCCATTTACAATCACATCTCCTGTGATTAAGGTCATGGTGTTGAGGTAATTCTGCTCTAAATTATTGAGTGCTGCATCCCTTTCTGTCAATGCTACTTCTAATTCGTGTCCTGTTCTTTCTTTATTAACATGAGCTTCAATCTTTGCTATTTCAGAATATAATGACTCTGTTTCATTCGACAGCTTGGTGTACCTTTCTTTTTGCTCTTCTGCTTCTTCGATTGGTAGGGTTGATAGTTCTTCCTTCTTATCCATATACAAAAGATGATCTTGCAACTGATTTTCTTTTTCTGTCAAACGACGCTTGGCTTGTTCAAACTCTTTTTCAAAATCGTCATAGCTCTCTTTTTTAGATAATAGCATTCTCAACTCTTCCTTTGTCCCGACTTCTAAATTCAATCTGCTATAAATGGAGTGGAGCTCTTCTCTGTCTTTTGTTTTTGACGCATCATAAACAAGCTTTTGCTCGTCCAAATGTTTACTATCGCTTAATAGTCTAGAACGTCTGTTTTCATCCTCATTCATCTTTCTCAAGACTGCTTTGGCGGAGGCTACATCAGAGGCAGGTTTTACATCCACTTCGGTCAATATTGAGTTGATATGGGCTAAAGTTTCTGTGTAGATTTTGTTCTCCTCTTCGTAAGAGAGTAGATTTGCTTGTAATTCATTGTTGTATTTTTGCCATTTTTGCAGGTTTTTCAAAAACCAATATAAGCCCGAATAGGACTCAATGTTTTCGACAGACAACTCTGGAATATTACTCAGCTTATCTATCCAAGTCTCTCGTTTAGCTTCTAGAATCTGAAATTGAGGCTCGATTTGTTCCAGTAAACCATTTAATTCCGTCAAACGGCGACTGATTTCATTCTGTTGTTTCACTTCGTGCAGCTCTTGATGGAGTTCTTCCAATCGTTTTGATACTTCCTCTTCTTGCCAACTCGCTGGTTCGGGTATTCCAGTTTTCTTAAAATCATTTACACGTGTTTCTTGTATTGAGTTGTCCGGCTCTGCATCTCGCCCTTTAAACAAAACAAACAATAGCATGGCAAACACACCTATTAATCCTATTGTCCAACCATAGAGATAGGTTAAAGGAACTGTTATAAAACCTAGAATCAACAAAACCCACAACTGCCAGCGTGAGGAGCTCGATGGTGTTGCGTCTTTTTCAAACCAATTTAACAAGTGGCGAATGGCGAGATTTAAATCAGTCTCTGTATGTGTCTGTTCTTCTTTTTCTTTGTTTAGGCGCTTAATTTCGTTTTCAAGTTGCTGTTTTTTATGTAATAAACGATGAGCCTCTTCGAAGAAACTATCCAAATCACGAACATTCTCTAAATCTAACGCTTCAAGGTCTTCACTCTTTAGTGTAGAAAAAAGATTACTAAGCACTACTTTTGTCTCACTCTTGTTCTTAGCAATCTCAATGCGTCTGCTTTCTAAGTTTCGCTCCCAGTTTGATAGTTTATCCACATTTTCGCTCAGTTCATCCAAAACTTTTTTACCAAATCCTCCTTCGGGTATTTGGAGGGCTGACAATTCCTCTTCTTGACTCTCTTTTTTGCGGTAAATAGAGTTAATCTCTTGAGTAGTCTTTTCTATTCTTTGTTCTAATTTTGAAATCTCCTCATTTTCATTCCCAATCAACAGTGCCATTTGTTCGGGATAAGAAGACTTTTCTGCCTCTAATATTTCATAATTATTCTTTGCTTTCAAAAAATCAATAAAACGTTCGTAAAGCTGTTTTAATTTGGAAGCACGCTTTGCCTCTTCATATCTCTCTTGCAAAGCAGTAAGCCTTTGCTCTTCTTTCTGCAGATTCTTTTGTTTGGTTTTAATATTATCAACATGCTTGCGCTTTGCTTCATACTCTTTATATTCACTCAAACCTAGACTGGGTGTTGTAGCTCTATATTCTAATATTTGATATGCCTCTTGAAGATTATAACCGCCAATTGTTTCTCGCAATATCTCTGCGGCTAAGTTTTTGTCATCTTCTCTGATAAGTTCATGAAGCGCTAAAAAGTAGCGTTTAGACTCATCATAAGCTGGAATGGAAGACAGTGTATCGTCCACTCCATTGCATTGGCTACTATAATGACCGTTATCTATTTTTATATCCCATATATTCTCTTCTATCGATAGTCTACTTTCTAAATGAATTCTTTCTATGTTTTTTTTCCAAATCATATCTTGAATTATCCTTGCAGT
This sequence comes from uncultured Dysgonomonadaceae bacterium, assembly GCA_964640575.1. Lineage (GTDB taxonomy): Bacteria > Bacteroidota > Bacteroidia > Bacteroidales > Dysgonomonadaceae > UBA2632. The sequence continues at coordinate 1,895 of CAZXGV010000059.1, read as the reverse complement.
AGAGCTTTTGCCAGAAGCATTGGGTCCAGCAATTACATTAATATCGCTTGCTAAAGATGATATCGATTTCATGCCAGTAGGAAATCCAGGCATTTTGTAGATAGAGAGGTTTTTAATAATCAGAGCGGGCTTCTTCATATCAGTTGGGTTTAGAAATTTGATTAATCAATTCGCCGAGCAAGCGATTGCACTCATTCTTTATTGCGATACGTGCCATCTCTGGGGTGTTACTAATCTTCCTCTTTTCGAGAAGTCGAGTGCTGTAAACTCTTGCACGATTTGCATGTTCAATTTTTGATGTCCACTCTTTTATCAAATCATCCAAAAATGGATCATCTCTACCTTCTTCTATCGCCAAGATTGTGTTTGCAAGAATTCCTGCTGGAGAGGATTGTTGGGCTAATTGTTTTAAGTCGGTTACCTCGGGACTTATTTGAGTTTCTACTCGTCGAACGCTGATGGTAGTATCAGTCTTCAGCCGGTCTGTATGTTCTACAATGGTTCTTTTCCAAACATCGATTTCTTTCGCTCGACTGTTTTTACCAACAAGTGTTACATTGTAAACTAACGACAGAACTTCTTCTAGTTCCGTTATCTTTCTTTCAGCATCCTCTTTCAAGCTGTAAACTACCTTGCTACGCAATTCATTTTCATTGACAACTCCAGTAACATCAATGGATATATTTTCGTAGCGAATGGGCGACATCGCAATCTGCTCAACCTTTGGTGCTTGATGGGGTTCTACGGTAATTAATAGGGGACCATGTATGTCGGGTTCTTTTGCGCTCAAAGCTTGTGGCGATCCTGTGTACCAAATAATGGGTTGCTCTGCCAACAGTTGCGGCTTGTGGATGTGTCCCAATAGCCATAGCGCAACATCAGTGCGTTGTAAATCGTCAAGATGGATAGGTCCATAATTAGTATTGTATGTATCAATGTCGCCGTGAAGAAGACCAATGGTTTGATGGTTTGGGTTTAATATTGAAGCATCCCAACTGTCCAAAGCACTCTCTATAACGTGTTGTTTAGCAAAAGACCAACCCACAAATTGAATAGTTTGTCCGTTCTTCGTAAAATCACGCACTTCCCACTGCTCATCTCTTCCCAATAGATGTACATGCTCATTTCGTCCTGTTTTAATGATGTGAGGCAACACATCAAAATCATGGTTCCCGGCAACTAAAAAAACCTTAACTCCGTGTTTTCCTAAATTATCGAATGCCTCTTGCAACGGACCATAAGCTTCAAAAAACCGATTATCCCTATCCACAATATCTCCGCAAAGCAATAGCACATCGACATTTTTATCGATACATTGTTTTACTATTCTGCTTAATGTGAATTTTGTGGATGCATGATCTCCCGTAACATCTGATGATTGTTTGCCGAGGTGCAAATCTGCAGTGGCTAAGATTTTAATACTCATATCCATTCTGTGTTTTAATGTTGAAATAAAGCAAAAGAAGCTGCAATCTTTTTAGTTACTTCACCATAATTTGTGTAATCCATTAATCTGCAATTCAGATTAGTGGTAAAGTTATTAATTAACATCCAATAACCAATATGTTTTGTCAAATTTATTGTTTACAATGCAGAAAAGAGTTCAAACTTGTGTGCGCTAAAGCGATTTTAACCTGATGAAATAGTGGGCTAGTGTCCACCCTCTTCATTCTTTTTAAAGTGTACTACTCGTTGAGGAAATGGGATTTCAATACCTTTTGCCGATAACTCTTTGTATATCTCCACCCTCGCTAACTTAGAAACAGTGCACTATATCGGTATACGTACTACGCCTTACTTCTACTCAAAGTTGTAAGTGTGAATTATGGAAGAAGAGGGTAATCAATTTTGTTTTATAGTTTTCCTCTCACATTTATTTTGTATCGTAGAAGTAG
>CAZXGV010000058.1:0-13398 GCA_964640575.1 uncultured Dysgonomonadaceae bacterium | reverse complement strand
ATACTATAAATGGAAATAGTAAACTCACAGAAAGGGTGCTATTACAGGAGTCTGTTTTGTTATCCACCACAAACAGCCCAAACGGATAGGCTTTGATTGTTTCATTTACTACAGAGATTCTGGTGTATTTATCGATTGAAGATGCACCTGTTCAAGTAGTTTGTCACACACAAAGAGCTTTTCCTGACAGGTCTCATTTAAAACATACTATAAAAGAGACAAAAATCATTTCTTCCGTCGAAGATTGGGCGAACAAGAGATGAAAATGTAATCTTCCATTGAAGAAATGTTTGGAAAAGCACAATCGTCTTTTTGTTTCAAATAGATTGGATTTTCAGGAGATAAATGGAGGAGAAATTGAAGCAAATCTGATTTTCGTCTCTTGTTTGTTAAATCTTTCACAGAAGATTGGAGTTTCGACTCTCTGTGCAGAGAAAAACCATCAAGGATTTGAAATTCATCTGTTGTTTCTCAAAAAAACCGTGGTAGATTCGATTTTCAACACTCTTTCGTCAAATCTTCGGTCGAAGATTCAAGTTTCAAGTGTTGACGTTGTAATCTTCCATTGAAGAAATGTTTGGAAAAGACTTTCATTAGTTGTTGATGGATTCGACAATCGAAAAAAATAGATAATGATGCGAGACTCGGAAATCTAACAATTACTTATACGATACAAGAACAGTAGGCACGGCTGTCATAAATGGAATTGATACAATATCGAAAGAGCGTGTAAATAACAAAAGCGAAGATTTCTCCTCGCCTTATGTTATTACTCTATATTGTCACAATTAAAATTTTAGAACTTAAATGTAAATCCACCCATCACATTAATTCCTTGTGCTGGATGACCGTACCATATATCGTACGATTGATTGAGCAAGTTGTTTGCTCTTAAGTTAATAGTGAACATCTTGCTAATATTATACAGTGCACCTGCGCTCAAATTATTAATGTTATCCATTTCTACACTTTCACCTTCTGCAATGCTCCATCTTTCATTCGCAAAGTAGTATCCTAGCATCAACTTCAACTCTTTGGTCACTGTAAACGCACCTTCAACGTTGACTTCCAATCCCGGCTTGCTCCAAGCTTTCAGTTCAGTTGGTTCAAACTCTAACTCTTTTATTTTACTCACCGAATAGAAGTTTTTCTTCACCTCTAATAAAACATCTAATGGTGACCAAATGTTGCTGTGAATTGAAGCACCAATGTGCGAATGAGTCAATTCGCCAAGCACTGGTTGAAGAAACTCTTGATAACTCCATACTTGATTAGGGAGACTGCTTTCAAACGGATAATCAGATTGTAGTACCAAGAAGTGTTCATCCTTAGTTTTCTTATATCCCCCAAAGATATCTATGCGGAATCCGTCAGCTGCTCCAATTTTTATTCCTCCGTCAATAGCCAGAGGAGTGTAAGAGTGTTTCACAATTGTGTTTGGAAGTAGATAGCGAGACTCCTTGTGCATGTCTAGATAGGTGTTTTTATCAACTTTCCCCATTGCATTTAGATAGAGCGATGAGTTTTCTGTCATCATCACCGATAGTGCAACATTGGGCGAAACATAAAATTTATTTTCGTCATCAAACACAAAATCTAAGTTTGCACCTAATCGCATTTTCCAATTAAAACCTTCAAAGTGAATGTATGGATTTGCATCTACCATCAGAAAGTTGGATATCTTTTCGTCTTCAGTTAGAGTTGTTATTTCATCGTAAAACACGCCCGTGAAATCTCCCTTAATTCCCACTAAATTGTCTCCACCCAAAAACGATTTGTTTAAATCGACGTTTGCTTCAACTTGGTTGCCATTTAAACTCTCATCTGACAGGCTTTTTCCGTATTTAGTTATAAAATAATGGTAGTTGAAAGATCCACTATAGTTTACTGATTCAGCCAGAGTATTGTAGAGTGAAGCTTTCAGGTTGAATACGCTCAACATTTGGTTGTTGTCTTCGTGTAATCTGGTTGCACCAAAGTTGTTGCCATAATAGTTGAATTGAGAATGTAGAAAAGAGGCATTGATATCAAACTCCGAAGCTTCAAAAACATGTTTGAAGTTTAACTTCGCAAAGTTGTCCATATACTTCATTTTTATCTTGTCAAGTGCCTCGCCTTGATTGAAATCTAAATCTCCATTGGTAGAGTTGTGTAGAAACATAAAACTCACTTTATCCGTTTCGCTATCTAGAAAACGATAGCCCAGTGCACCATCAATATTAGCATAGTTTCCTGCATTTAATTTTAGGTATCCTTTTTGTAAGCTGAAGGGGATATCTGTCATTATGGTGCCTGGACGCGACAGTGCTATTTCTAGTGGAGGGGTTGCACGAGTTGACCAAGTTGCATATTCTGCATCGGCTTTTGTCACCTGTGGTTCACGTACTGCGGGTAAACTGTTTATTTTATTTGCATCCTGCAAAGTAGGATTAAACTCGCGTTGCAACTCTAACTGTCTTGTCAGAATTGTGTCTTGAAGTTGTTGTGCATGCATGCCAAACGTTGAAAGTAATCCTAAAACCACAGTAGCTAAAATATATTTTCTCATATTCTGTTTTTCTTTTATTTTTCTTGAATGTGTTTGGTTTTCTAACGAGTCGTGAATGATTATTCCCTATTTAGTCTCTCTTCAATCATTTGCTGAATATCCGATTCGTTTCCTTTATAATTAGCTTTTAGACTTTCTATATACTGACGTGCCTGGAACTTATCATCTTTTGCATAATATGTGTCCGACAAAACAATAAGTGCACGTGCCAACCAATATTGGTGAGGCGTTGTTTTTTGCATAAACTCTTTCACTTGTGCTTCCGCCTTGTCATACGACTTCCAATTGTAGTAAGCTTGTGCTAGCAAAAATTGAGCCTCTGCTCCATACACACTTCTCGTATCGTTAGCTATTTTTGCAAAATCATTCATAGCCTTATCCACTTCTCTCACCTGTTGGTATGCTTTTCCACGCAGGTAGTATGCTTCTGTAATTGTTTCGGGCGATAGATTCTTATTTTCTAACAAACGATCAACTGCGCGCGTTACTTCATGATAATTGTCTAATCTCGAGTTTGTACGTGCTACACCCAGCTGTGCGGCTTGTTTTTGAATGAGAGATTGAGCAACATTACTCAAGCGTGCATAGTGTGCTAACGCATCTTGGTAATTCCCATTGTTATATTCGTTTTCTGCTACGTATGCTAAAGCATTTTCAAGAAACCTTCCATTGTTGGCATCTACCACTTGCTTGAAGTGAGACATTGCCTTCGATATCTCATTGTTCTCATCAGCTATCGTGCCAAGGTAATAATGTGCATCGCTACTGTATGCTCCATTCGGATAGCTTTGTAAATATTTTGTGAGTGAGTTTTCAGCATCCTTTTTACTTCCCCGCATGTATAAACTCTCAGCAGCCATATAGGTCAGAGAATCTTGTCGCAATGGGGTTATGCGCATGCCTCCTGGCAACGAGTTGGCATATCGTACATAAGCATCAATATCATCCATGTCTTTATACACAGTCTCTAAAGCAAGCAAAGCCGATCGAGCATCTTCAGAGCCTGGAAAGTTTTGTATAACAGCTTTGTATGCTGCTGCTGCCTGACCATATCGACTAGCATTGTAGTGCAGTTGCCCCAATTGTACCCCGCCTTGTCTTGCAAGAGGGCTTTGAGGAAAGTCACTCACCAGTCTGTTTAGCACATTCACCGCCTCATCATCCTGGTTTAGCATAACCAATGCACGACTTTTCTCGAACAGTGCATCGTCATAATAATGAGATTTTGGGAATGTACGCATCAGTTCATCCAATGCATTTATTTTACCTCGATAATTGCGTTGCAATCCCATCACAAACGCGCGTTGATAAGCTGCATAGTCTGCACCTGCAGGGTTTAGTTTTGCTGATAAATTGTAGTAATTTTCCGCCTCTGCAAAGTTTCTGCTAAAATAGTAAGTGTCACCAATTCTATTATGAGCATCAGCATATTCGGGTACATTCTTGTTGCTTTGTGCAGCCACATAGTTTTGAAAAGCTGTGCGTGCTGTTGCATATTGGTTCTGTTTAAATCGTGCATATCCTAAATTGTAGAATCCAAGTGCATAGTTTTCGTCCGATTTATCTGCTTCTTGTGTGAATGATTGAAAGTCTGCTGCAGCAGCTGAGAAATTGTTGATTTTATATTTCGACTCTCCGCGCCAGAAGTAAGCATTGGTGCGAGCTTTTTTATCATAATTGCCCATGTTAATTGATCTGTCAAAGTAATCAATTGCTTGGCTAGTATTGCCATTCACAAATTGTTGTGTTCCAAGTTGAAACAACACCATTTGTTTGGCTTCTAGTATTCGTCGTCCAGGCTTGTCAATTCTATTTATAGCAGCCAACGCTGCATCGTAATCTTTTGTTGTAAGGAATGTTTCGGCAAGAACATCGTTTACCTGATTGGCATATTCCGAATTGGGATACTCACGCAAGAAGTTCTCAAATAAGGTAATCGATTCACTAAAAACAGAGAAGTTTGTTTGATGTGTCAGCAATGCATAGTTGAACATAGCTGTTTCTCGTGCTTTTGCATCAAAATTAGTGCGTGATGCACTTGCAAATGACATTTGAGCTTTAGGTTTGTCATTCATCTTCAAGTATGCTTGTCCCAAAAAAAGGTGTGCGTTTTGAGCCAACGCATCACTCTCTCCTGTTGCATATTGAAACATTTTTACAGCTTCTGTCAGCTTGTTAGCTTCCAAATAAGAGAGCCCAAGAAAATAAGCATCGCCTCGTAAAGGCTCTGCAACTCGTTGTTGATATCTTTCGTAATAAGGTATAGCGCGTGATGAACGACCCAATCGATAATGGCTATTCCCTAATATTCTGTACATTTCTGTAACATGTTCGCTTTGGGGGTATCTGCTCACAAATGCATCCGACAGGCGAATGGCTTCTTCTAAGTTATCATTCAAAAATGTTGATTGAGCAGTATAGAATGAAACTTCTTTTTGGTATTCAGGATTATTGGCTAAACGCTGAAAGCGACTGAGTGCATTGTTGTAATTACCATTTGAATATTCGATGTATCCATAATAGAAGTTCCCCGCATCGCGATACTTTCTACTGTTTTGTGATAATAATCCAAACAAACGTGATGCTGCATCTTTGTTTCCTGCTTGTAATTCTGAATAAGCCAATCGGAAACTATAATCTTCTTGTTCCTCTAAGCTTAAGTAATCGAGATTAGCCTGATCGAACCAAAAGATGGCTTTCTTCCAATCCTTTTCATCGAAATGAAAAGATCCGATAAGAAACTTTAGTTGATTGTGGTGGATGGTTTCGGGGTAGTTTTTCAAATACTCCTTCATTATGTCGCCACTATTTGGTGTGTTCCGATAGAATGCTGATGCTGCCATCAGATATTCAGCTTCTTCAATTAATTTGGCATCGGTTCCTTCATTTATGTATTCTGTCAGCAAATCGAATGCACCTGTATAGTTTTCTTCAAGAAACATCTCTTTCCCTTGATCAAACATCTTTCTATTAGGTGTCTTTTGATTAGCTGTTTTTTGTGCGTTTGCAACCGAGAATATCCCGATTACGCTCAATAACAATATAATTTTTTTCATATAGCGAATGTTTGTAGTTTTTCAACTCCTTTTTTAATGGATAACAGACCGAAGTCATCCGGGTTTAACTCTTTTCGCGGGATAAAAAGCAATTCCGTTACATCATCTTGCGCTTTCATGTTGGAGAAATCATCTATTTTGCATTCAAAAAATAGATCCATGGTATGAACCTCAAACTCCGAATATACGTAACGATTGGGTATTGAGAATATGTATTTTAAAGAATCTATTTTAAGACGAGTCTCTTCTAGTATCTCGCGGCGTACCGTTTCCTCAATTGTCTCACCCATCTCTGCAAATCCGCCGGGTAAATCTAATGTTCCTTTGGCAGGATCCTTTGCTCTACGAGCAACAAGCACCTCATTTTTGGAGTTTTCGATTATTGCAACAATTGATGCTGCTGAATTAAAATAATAAACAAATCCGCAGCTGTCACACTTTTTAGACTGTTCATTGTTAATGTAAAATTCATTTGAGCCACATTTGGGGCAGAACTTGAAAAGTGAAAAAGGATGGTTCATATTATAAAAACTAAAATTTATTTCAATCAGATTGTTCTTTTAAAAAGTAGTACAAGGTTGTGTTTTCAACCTTCTGACAACGAATATACAAAATTCATCCCAACCTTATATTGAAACCTCAAAAATAAAGTTGGGATGAGTACTAATTATTAAATTAGTACCTAGTTTTCAGGACAATTTTTCCTAAATCTTTTAATTCATCTTGCTCGGTGAAAATCACTCTTCCTTTTTTAGAAATTATTTCCCAAGCAATTTTGCTAGTAATATCGTCTACAGCACCTGGTGTGGATGCATCGTCAACCAAATCGAAACTGTTATTATCGTTCATCATAACAGGTTGTTTAAAGTTTTGGTGTACCACCAATAGGTCGCCTCTTCCATTTTTAGCAGCGTTGTATATTTCTTGCAAGTCTGTCAGCACGTTGCCCTGCGAAATGGCTTTTCTCACCTCTTCAATTGCTTCGGTTCTTCGTTTCGATTGCAGTTGCTCAATAAGCTTCCAAGTCTCTTTCACAATATAGTGAGGAGTGTTTTTATTGGAGTTAATCGACACATATCCATGATATAAATTAGGTATGTCTGCCACTTGCATTAATTTGTAATAGTTGTCTTCTGTAGTAACTACTACACACTTCAAGTCTGTTGCTTTATGTAATCTAACAAGAGATTTATCAATTTCATTAAAGAAGTTGCGTGTCAAATCGTCAACATATTTCGCATCTCCTAGTTTCTCGGGATAAAGTGTTGCAGGAATATTTTCGGTAAACGGGAAGTCCTCATTTTTCACTTCTTGTATAATCGAGTCGTTTACAGCTTCATACATGGTTACTCTGCTTTGAGACAAAACCATAATTAAATAAGGCTCGCTTCGGTTGTATGCTTTTACAAGCGGACGAATAGCAAACTGGCTAGAAATATTTACTCTATTTCTGGCTGCCTCCCAAGGCGACTTCACAATTTCTTCAGTATCGTTTGATAGAAAAATGTGCAGACTATCTAAGTTTGCGTTCAAATCTATTCTCTCTTTGATAGAACTGATTTTCTGCAATAGACTTTCTACTGATTTTTTATCGTATTCCTTCAAAACTCTATCTTGCGCTTCTTTCAACAGGTTTTTCAACAAGATTTTATCTTGTCCTGTTTTGGGTCGCGCTCGATGAGTATTCATAGAGATTGATACACACGGATTGTTCTTTTCCGCACCTAACTTTTGTAATGTTTCTTTTAATGCCATAATTTAATATTTTAAATGTGCTTCATTTTAGTATTACTGTGTGTAGTTACACAGGCAAAACACAACCAGTACATGATGATAATGTCTATACATATAAACATCTACTCTTGCATATTGTTTGTCGTGGCAAGATAAACATCCCATTCTAGGAGTTTTTTTATTGTAAAGGCTTTTTTGTGCTTTCTGTAGCACGACTTCTCACTGCTCCTCCCAGAACTATAGCGGCACTTATGATTACAATATTCTTTATAATATATTGCCCCTCTAATGTGGGTGCATAAGGTATATGATTGAATACTTCTGATGGGAATAGAAATATTGGGGTAAAGGTCCCAATCATTTGCAAGAAAAGCAACAATAAAATTTCTCTCATAAACTTTCCTGAAATTAGACCTATCCCTATTACTACCTCCCACAGTGCCAACCCGTTTATGATTATCACCTCGGGTACCAAACCAAATGTTAGCATCTCTATGGTGCGAATAGCTAAATCTTGAGCAGAACTCACTCCGGGGAAGAATTTAAGCACACCAAACCACACAAAAACTATTCCGATACTTATTCTTAATAAAAATAATCCATTCCTACTCATCCATCCTATAATGATGGGATCTACTTTGTTAAACCAATTTCCTCTAAAATATTTCATGTCTGTTATATCATTTATTATTGTTTACGAAACAATACAACAATAGATGAACGATTCAAGTTCAGTTTAAAATAAGTACATTAAATCCTTTCTCTTTTCTATTATACTCGCAAAAATATTTTTTTCTTGTAAAGAAGATACAAAAACATCCATTTCACAAATATTGTGCATACCCCCAGTACGACTATATTGTAGGGCTCACCAACCAACTGTCCCAACCATCCAAAGAAAGCAGTAGTTGTATATGCCCAATTAATAAACACCCCTGAGATATAAATTAATATAGAGTTCATTCCAATAACTTTGAAGAAAAATGCCCATTTTTTGTATCCTAACACGTCAATTACATAGTAGAAGAATGCCATAAAGAGTAAACTAATGCCCCCTACATGAAGAACGAATGAACTCGACCACAAGTTTTTATTGATAGGGAAATCGAGGTTCCATAGCTGTGCTAATGCAAGCATAACAACACCAACAACAACCATTATCAATGTTTTTCGTGTTTGTGCAAATTTATCACTTCTCAACAGATTGCCAGTAAAGATACCTAACAGTCCAGTGCTGATAGCTGGTATAGTTGCCATTAATCCTTCGGGGTCGTGAATGCCTTTGTATAGCTTTCCAGGAATGATAGTCCTGTCAATGAAGGATGCAAAATTACCTTCCATAGTTAAGTCGCCCATCGGAAAACCTGGAGCAGATGTAAACTTCAACAGCAACCAATAGCCTATCAATATGCCAATGAACCAAATATACTGGGATGTTTTTCTAGCATACAGATAAATAATATTGGCAAACATGTAGGCTAATCCAATTCTACCCAACACACTTGGGAATCGAATATTCTCTAAGGGTACTAATGCCTGAAGTCTGTTGTTGTATATAACTCCTATAAGTACCAGTATTAATCCTCTTTTAATCACACGAAGGAGAAGCTGCTCTCGACTTTTACCTTTTGCTCTTTGGCTGTCAATAGAAAATGGGGTCGAGACTCCTGCCATAAACAAGAACAAAGGAAATATTAAATCGAACATAAGGAAACCATCCCAAGCAGGATGTGTTAACTGGGCAGCAATTCCGCCCCAAATAGGGGAACCCGTTATTTTGGCAAGATTGGCAAACACACCCGCTGCGCCCATAATCCAAAACATATCAAATCCACGTAATGCATCCAACGAATAAAGTCGTTGTGATGTAGGAACTCCCTTCGGCACACTTTTCGTACTCATTTTTAATAAAGAATTAAGTTTTTGTTTTCAATCTAAAGGTCGTCAATTTTATGACAACACTTAATTAACCCCATTATCATCCCCATTATTGGGTGTTGTTCGCTTCTGTCTTTACGTTGCTACCCCACTAATCTTTTGCGTGGTCTTATCAAGCTTGAAGAAACCACACTGCAATCGTGTGTGTAGCACATATATTTGCAAAGTTTGACACCTTGCATCTGTGTAAAGCTAAAAGCGTGAGTAAAATGGGTTAAGATAGATTTATAATTTGTTTGTTAAGTTTCTCAAAAAAAGATTGTTTATCTCATCGTAACCTGAACAATGCTTGTTGGTGGCAAGTCCCTATTACGTTTATCCATAGCTTTCACAACATTGTCTGCAAGCGCATCAAAAGCCATCCCTGTAATACTGTCAGTGTTCAAAGCAACAGGTTTCCCCTCGTCGCCACCTTCACGAATACTTTGCACCAAAGGGATTTGCCCTAATAGCTCATATCCCTTCTCTTCGGCTAGGTTCTTGCAACCATCTTTACCGAAGATATAATACTTATTCTCGGGTAGTTCGGCTGGTGTAAACCATGCCATGTTTTCTACCAAGCCAAGAATAGGTATATTCACTTTGTCACCTGTAAACATGTCGATGCCCTTTACTGCGTCTGCCAATGCTACCGCTTGCGGGGTGCTCACAATAATTGCACCGCCTATTGCCAATGTTTGAACCAAGGTGAGATGAATGTCGCTTGTGCCAGGTGGAAAATCAATAAGGAAATAGTCTAATTCGCCCCAATCACCATCGGTAATCATTTGTTTCAGCGCATTGCTTGCCATTGCGCCACGCCACACCACAGCATCGTCTTTTTTGACAAAAAAGCCGATTGAAAGCATTTTTACGCCATAGTTTTCAATGGGAGCTATGAGGTCGCGACCCTCTTTGTTTTTCAGCATGGGTGCAGCATCTTCTGCCGAAAGCATCTTTGGGATAGATGGACCAAATATGTCTGCATCAAGCAACCCTACTTTATAGCCCTTTTGAGCCAAAGCAATTGCAAGGTTGGTACAAACAGTGCTTTTGCCTACTCCGCCTTTGCCTGAAGCAACTGCAATAATGTTTTTCACATCGGGCAGTAATTTTGCCGGTGCAGGACGAGGAGCTTGTTTCGATTTGACAGCAATGTTGCCTTTTATTTCAATGTTTTTATCTGCATGAGTCAGAATAGCTTGTTCTGCCATCTTTACCACAGATTTTATAAAAGGGTCATTTTGGCGTTCCGTAATAAGTGAGAAGGTCACCTTCATGCCTTCAATTTTGATGTCGTCTTCTACCATGCCCGACGATACAATATCCTTTCCTGTTCCAGGATATCGAACATTTTTCAGGGCATCTAAAATCAATTTTGGATATATTGCCATACTAATATTGTTTTATCAACTCATCTGTTTTCTCAAATATTATCAGGTGAGTTTGTTGTTATAAATGAATTTGTGAGTTTGCTCCGAAAAGTCATTCTCATTGTCTTTCTCCCTTCTATTCTTTAAGAGAACTTTGGCAGCAGAGTATTATCAGTGTAAACTCATTTGTTGTTTTTTTGTTTGTGTTGCAATTTAGTGAATGTTTTACAAACTCTTTTGTTTATTTCTTCCGAATTGTATTCCTTTTATAATTGCGGTACATATCGTGCTCGATTTCCACATCAGGTTCAATCCATTTATCCTTCTTGGGACAATTGAACTTCAGATATTTAATGTTGACTCCTCGATTTAACCATAGCTCTTCATAAAATGTTTGGATAGATAGAATCTCATCTTTTATTTCAGACTGGTATAAATTGTTAGTGTCAAAAAGCATTTCTATTTGATTCTCATCAATCATTGCTTTTGTGTAGGTATACAAAAAGTTGCTGTCTGTCTTTACATGAATAGTGGCGTTTTGCTTCAATATCTCGCTGTATTTTTTCATAAAACGACAAGAGGTGAGTCGTTTGTTCACTTTTTTCATTTGTGGATTGGGGAAAGTAATCCATATTTCCGAAACTTCGTTTGTGTCGAAGAAGTGTTCTAATAACTCAATCTGGGTTCTTACAAATGCTACATTCTCCAACTTGCTTTCAATAGCATCAGTTGCACCACTCCATATACGAGTCCCTTTGATGTCCACGCCTATAAAGTTCTTATTTGGGCAGATACGAGCTAATCCAACTGTGTACTCTCCTTTGCCACACCCCAACTCTAACACAATTGGATTGTTGTTTTTAAAGTAGTTCTTTCCCCATTTTCCTTTCAGGGGGAACGGGGCTTCCTGTAAATCTTTGAATGTATATTGAAATACGTTTTTATAGAGTGCCATTTCGGCAAACTTTGTCAACTTTTTCTTTGTCATAGAATAATATTCAACTAATTCACAAAGTTACACAAATTGTCTTACTTCACAATCTAACAATCTAAGAGGTGTTGTTCAGTTATTTTTTGTTTTCTCGCTTGATTGTAAATTGTAATATAATCTAAATTTTTATTGCAACAAAAGCCACTTGATTTCACCCTTTAGTTTGTTTTTGTCTGTTTTGCACTGGTATTTGTGTCATATTGTTTATTGTAAATGTGTTTATAGATAGTAAATAAAGTTTAAAATAAGGCTGTTTTGGATGGATAAGGCTAAAAACAGTTTATGAGTGTTCCAATTTAATACTTACCTTTGCGCCATTACAGAAACACAAAATTTAATTATAACATGAATGTAAAAGACGTAATGTCGCAATTAGTCGCAAGACATCCTGGCGAAGAAGAATTTCATCAGGCAGTAAAAGAAGTACTATTGTCCATCGAGGATGTGTATAACGAACACCCCGAATTTGAAAAAGCAGGTATTATTGAAAGAATTGTAGAACCAGATCGTATCTTCACTTTCCGAGTGCCGTGGGTAGATGACAATGGTAAGGTACATGTCAACATAGGCTACCGCGTACAGTTTAACGGTGCTATCGGACCCTACAAAGGAGGAATTCGTTTTCACTCTTCAGTAAATCTATCTACTGTAAAGTTTCTAGGTTTCGAACAAACTTTTAAAAACGCCCTCACCACACTTCCTATGGGGGGTGGAAAAGGAGGTTCCGATTTTTCCCCAAAAGGTCGTTCTGATGAAGAGATTATGCGCTTTTGTCAAGCTTTTGTTATGGAGCTTTGGCGCGATTTAGGTCCCGACACAGATGTGCCTGCTGGCGATGTAGGTGTAGGTGCTCGCGAAGTTGGTTATATGTTTGGAATGTACAAAAAACTAGCCCGTGAACATACAGGAACATTTACGGGTAAAGGTCTCTCTTTTGGTGGGTCAAAGCTGCGTCCAGAGGCAACAGGTTTTGGTGCTCTTTACTTTGTAAATCAGATGTGTGACACGCACAACATTGAGTTGAAAGGTAAAACAGTAGCAGTTTCTGGTTTTGGGAATGTTGCCTGGGGTGCCGTCACAAAAGCAACCAAGCTTGGAGCTAAGGTCGTTGCCATCTCGGGTCCCGATGGATATATATATGACGAAGATGGTGTAAATACACCCGATAAAATAGACTATATGGTTGAGTTGCGTAACTCTGGCAACGATGTTGTAGCACCTTATGCCGAGAAATATCCCAATGCTAAGTTCCATGCTGGCAAAAAGCCTTGGGAATGTAAGGTAGATATAGCACTGCCATGTGCCATACAAAATGAGTTGAATTTAGACGATGCCAAGCAGTTGAAAGAAAATGGTGTGACATTGGTAGCAGAGGTTTCTAATATGGGATGTACAGCCGAGGCGGTTGACTTTTTCATAGACAATAAGATGTTGTTTGCTCCTGGCAAAGCTGTTAATGCAGGTGGTGTGGCATGTTCGGGATTGGAGATGACGCAAAATGCGATGCATCTGTCATGGACCAATGAAGAGGTTGACAAATGGTTGTTTCAAATAATGGATGATATTCATTTGCAGTGCGTAAAGCACGGTAAAAATGGCGATTATACTAATTATGTGAAAGGTGCAAATATTGCAGGATTTATGAAAGTAGCGAGTGCAATGATGGCTCAGGGTGTAGTGTAAACTTTGGGTAATTCAAAAAACTCAAACGAACGTATCTGAATATCTTGAACAGGATATATTAATGAAAAGTCGCATAGGAGATTAAGTTCTGCTTTG
>CAZXGV010000057.1:7899-13744 GCA_964640575.1 uncultured Dysgonomonadaceae bacterium | reverse complement strand
GCTTTTTATTTTCAAATTTTGCATTTAAACGCTACAAAATATCATAAACATTTTAAAACAGAATGAGTTGTCACAGATTTGTTTTGCTCATTTTGTGCAAATAGATTACCTTTGCTTGTTAAATTCTACAATTTGGAAATATCAAAATTACTACAGCTTTTTGGGTCAACCCCCAATGTTACTATCGCAGGCAAATTATTAGGCGAAGCAAAAGTTCTTTCGGTGAAGGGCTTGCATGGGTCTTCTAAACCATTGTTTGCGGCATCTTTGTATGCCCGCGATGCCAAACCCTATCTCTATATTCTAAACGATTTAGAAAATGCAGGTTATTTCTATCACGACCTCATTCAACTATTAGGAAGTGAGAAAGTACTTTTCTTCCCTTCAGGATACAAGCGTGCTGCAAAATATGGTCAAGTTGATTCAGCAAATGAAATTCTTCGTACAGAAGTGTTGGGACGTTTGCAAATAGAAACTGAACCATACATTATTGTAACGTATCCTGACGCTTTGGCTGAAAAAGTAATTTCACAAGACACTCTTTCTCAAAACACACTATCGATAAGTGTGAAAGAGGAAATTGGGAGCGAGAAGATATCCAAGCTCTTAGATGCTCACAACTTTGAGTACGTTGACTATGTGTACGAACCAGGTCAATATGCTACGCGTGGAAGTATTCTTGATGTTTTTTCTTACTCAAGCGAATATCCTTATCGAATCGATTTCTTTGGGGATGAAGTAGAGACTATACGCAGTTTTGATATCGACTCGCAACTTTCGCAATCTCCATTTGAACAAATAAACATTGTTCCACACTTTGGCAATACTCAATCTAAAAATGCTACTCTGTTTGATGCAATGCACCCAGATACAATCATTGGCTTAGAAAACATGCAATGGATAGAAAGTCGCATTGAAGCAGTCTTTTCTGACGAACTAACCATTGAATTGGACGAAGTGGAAATGACTATGCCCAATTTATTATCTAAATCAGAGTTTCATAGAGCAATAAAACCATTCAGGCATATTCGATTTGACACAAAAACTGCCGAAACAGCCGAAGCAATAATTCAATTCAAGACCACTCCCCAACCTCTGTTTCATAAAAACTTCGATTTAATAAGCGAATCACTTACAAGTTTCATTAACGAGGGTTACAAAGTTTACATCCTATCGGATAGTGAAAAGCAGCAAGAACGATTGCGCGTAATTTTTAAAGATCGAGGCGACAATATACCATTCATACCTATCAATCGAACCTTGCACGAAGGTTTTGTTGATGACACACTTAAGATTTGTTGCTTTACGGATCATCAAATATTTAATCGCTTTCATAAATACAACCTCAAGTCCGACAAAATTCGATCGGGCAAAATGGCGCTGACGCTCAAAGAGATTAATCAATTTCAAATTGGCGATTATGTGGTTCACATGGACCATGGTATAGGCAAGTTTGCTGGATTAGTGAGACTCCCTGCGGGCGAAAATATACAGGAAGTTATCAAGATTACCTACCTCAACAACGATGCTGTATTTGTATCGATACACTCGTTGCATAAAATATCAAAATATAAAGGTAAAGAGGGTGACGCTCCCACTCTCAACAAAATAGGTTCGGGAGCATGGGAAAGAGTGAAGCAACGCACAAAATCTAAAATTAAAGATATAGCGCGCGATTTAATCAAGCTTTACGCAGAACGTAATCAAGAGAAAGGTTTTGCTTACTCGCCCGATAGTTATTTGCAAACGGAGCTTGAAGCATCTTTTAAATATGAAGACACACCCGACCAACTAAAAGCTACCAACGATGTGAAAAGCGACATGGAGAAGCCAGTGCCAATGGACAGGCTTGTGTGTGGCGATGTTGGTTTTGGAAAAACCGAAATAGCAATTCGTGCTGCTTTCAAAGCTGCAACAGATGGTAAACAAGTTGCAGTGTTGGTTCCCACAACTGTGTTGGCAACACAACATTACAATACATTCAGCGAAAGATTGTCCGACTTTCCTTGCACAATAGACTACTTGAGCCGTGCTCGCACCCCTAAAGAACAAAGAGCCATTTTGGCAGACTTGAAAGAGGGTAAAATTGATGTACTGATTGGGACACATCGTTTGGTGGGTAAAGATGTAAAATTTAAAGACTTAGGATTGTTGGTAATAGACGAAGAGCAGAAATTTGGAGTTTCTGTAAAAGAGAAGCTAAAACAATTGAAAGTGAATGTCGACACCCTCACCATGACTGCCACACCCATACCACGCACTTTGCAGTTCTCTCTAATGGGCTCGCGCGATTTGACCACTATTTCTACTCCGCCTCCCAACAGACACCCCGTACAGACCGAGGTGCATACTTTTGACCTTGAGATAATTCGTGAAGCTATAAACTTTGAGGTGAGTCGCAATGGACAAGTCTTTATAGTTAACAATCGCATTCAGAATATCTATGAGATGCAAGCACTCATTCAACGAGAGATACCCGATATAAAAATTGGGGTGGGACACGGACGCATGAACCCTAAAGAGATGGAGAAAGTGATAAGTGATTTCATCAATCACGATTTTGATGTGCTTATCTCAACCACTATTATCGAATCGGGAATCGACATTCCGAATGTGAACACCATGATTGTCATCGATGCTCAAAACTTTGGGTTGAGCGATTTGCATCAACTGCGTGGTCGCGTGGGACGAAGCAATCGAAAAGCATTTTGCTATTTATTGGCTCCCCCACTCTATTCTCTTAGCACTGACTCGCGCCGTCGACTACAGGCAATCGAAAACTTCTCCGAACTCGGAAGCGGCATCAATATTGCTATGCAAGATTTAGACATACGTGGTGCTGGCAATTTATTGGGTGCAGAGCAAAGCGGTTTCATTGCAGACTTAGGCTACGAAACCTATCAAAAAATACTAAAAGAAGCTGTGCAAGAACTCAGAAGGGACGAGTTTAAAGATGTATTTAAGGAAGATGAGTCTAAAAAAGATGATGAGGAGCAATCGTTTGTGGACGATGTTTTAGTCGAAAGTGATTTGGAGCTTATGTTTCCTGTAATGTATATCCCCAACGATGCTGAACGCATTGCAATATATCGCGAGTTAGATGGATTGGAAGGGGAACTCGAAACATTTGAATTCGAAAAACGATTAGAAGACCGCTTCGGGAAAATACCAGCACAAGGAAAAGAGTTGATACGCATTGTACGCCTTAGACGCATGGCAAAAACACTGGGTATTGAAAAAGTAGTGCTCAAAAACCAACTTATGATGCTTCATCTTCTGTCAGACGAAAAATCTCCATATTATCAATCGAGTATGTTTGACAAATTAATAGGGTATGTAATGAGCAATCCCCGTACATGCAAACTAAGAGAAGTTCGCAAAAAACGTTCGGCAGCCATCAAAAACGTATCGACTGTAGAGCATGCTGTGTCAATATTAGAAGAGATAAAAAGCCAAACGTAGAGACGCACTATTTTGCGTCTCTAAGGCTCCACATAGGTCATACTTACTTTCTAAAACAGACCTTCAACCGACAAATAACGCTCTCCAGTATCATAGTTAAAAGTAAGTATCTTTTTTCTTTCAGTCAATTCGTCACACTTCTTGGCAACTGCAGCCAACGATGCACCTGTAGATATGCCCGCACATATACCTTCGATACGTGCTAATTTGCGAGTAAACTCATAAGCCTCATCCTTTTCTACTTGTATTGTACCATCTAGCACATTTACATCCAATGTGTCGGGTATAAACCCTGCTCCAATACCCTGAAGCGAATGAGGACCGGGATCTCCTCCAGAAATAACTGGAGAGTCTGTAGGTTCAACTGCAAAAACTTCTATTTTTGGGAACACTTTTTTTAGCTCTCTACCCACACCTGTGATGTGTCCACCCGTTCCCACTCCTGTAATTAAAAAATCAAACCCTTCGGGAAAATCGACGATAATCTCTTGTGCGGTAGCGCTGGCATGAATGGCAGGATTGGATAAATTTACGAACTGTTGAGGTATCCAACCATTTTCGATTGTATCCCTTAATTCTTCGGCTTTTGCTATCGAACCCTTCATACCCAATTCACGCGGTGTTAATACTAATTCTGCACCGTAAAGCGAAATTAACTTACGACGCTCCAGCGACATCGACTCAGGCATTGTCACAATCACTCTGTACCCTTTCATCAGTCCTACCAAGCTAATACCCACACCAGTGTTTCCCGACGAAGGCTCGATAATTACACCGCTGGGTTTTAAAAGTCCACTCTTTTCAGCATCCTCAATCATTGCAAGGGCAATTCTATCTTTGAGGCTTCCGCCAGGATTTTGTTTTTCTAGTTTAATCCAAACTTCATGATTTGGAAACAATTTACTCAAACGAACATGTGGCGTATTGCCGATTAATTCTAAAACATTATTGTATTTCATTGTTTATATTGATTATAGTTAAAAATATCGATAAAAAACAGTTAGGCTTTCATCGCCTGAACAAGGTAATACACTATATGACAAAGTCATTAGGTTCTTCAAATCCCTTCACATTTTTAATCTTCACATCTATTTTATTGTACACTAAAGAATAAGGAATGACACTTTTCGTTACCCATGCCCCACCACCAATTGTGGAGTGACGACCTACAACAGTGTCGCCTCCAAGAATGGTAGCGCCTGCATATATCACCACGTTGTCTTCAACTGTAGGATGCCTTTTGATGGATGATAGTTTTTTTTCGAGATACAAAGCACCCAATGTTACTCCCTGATATATCTTGACATCGTTGCCCACCACGGTTGTTTCGCCAATCACTATACCTGTGCCATGATCTAAAAACAAGTTCTTGCCAATTTTAGCACCAGGGTGTATGTCAATACCAACTTTAGAGTGAGCATATTCTGAAAACAATCTGGGTATGAGTGGAACTTCCAATTCATGAAACTTGTGTGCAATGCGATGTACACTTAACGCAAAAAAACCAGGATAAGCCAATATTACTTCCTCTACGCTTTTGGCTGCTGGGTCATTATCGAGATAACATTTAGCATCTTTTGTCAGCCTTCGCTGAATTTCTGGAAGCTCTGCAAAGAACGTCTCTACAATACTATGAGCTCGGCTCTCTGATGTGAGCTCTGTAATTGTACACAAAAGTGTATCAGCAATTAAGCACAGTTCGTTGTGAACTGATTCTGTGTTTAGTTGAGAAGAAATGGGAAACATCAACTGATATAACCTTTCCACCACCTCTTCCATCTCTTTCTTGTTGATAGGGATATTGAAAAAAGAAGGTTGAAATTTATTAATCAGTTTTGTAATTTGATTTGCCATAATTATACCGTATATATAAAAAACTATCACTAATAGCTAAAATAGCTTTATTATTTGTGTATAGTGAATTAACACTACATATAGGAAAATGTTGTGATGAAAATATGAATAAAGAAGGAAACTAAAATGTTTAACAACTAAAACAAAAGAATTATGCACATAAAATGTGCTTGTAGTACAAATGGATATATCAAACAGAGCAATATCCTAATAGTTGTTTTTTGCAAAAAAGCTTGCTTTATTACTTTTCACAAAGAGGATTAAAAGGATAATCCTTGCAATTGAAAAGCGTCTATCTATGCATACACCAGCACATGACTCACACAACACTCCTCTAATCAATGACTTAACTATCATTCAAAAATTCTAGTCCTTAATTGTATCACCCAAACAGACTCTGTTTTAGAAGGCACACCTGCTTTTGTATAGGTACAAAACCTCAAAAAGTTTACTCCTTGCCCTTTTGTATGTGTGCAAAACGACGAAAAGTTTACTTCTTGCCCTTTTGTACGTGTACAAAACCACGAAA
>CAZXGV010000057.1:0-7799 GCA_964640575.1 uncultured Dysgonomonadaceae bacterium | reverse complement strand
TACGTGTACAAAACCACGAAAAGTTTATTTCTTGCCCTTTTGTACATGTACAAAACCCCGAGAAGTTTTCTTTTTGACCTTTCGCATGTGTACAAAACCTCAAAAAGTTTTATCCTAGAGGTTTTGAATACATCAAAAAGCAGTGCGTAAAAAACTGTACTGCTTTGGTATGCACACAAAAACTAGGCAACACATTTCAAGCTTCAATCGGAATGATACATTAGCATTAAGGGCGAATTTAGTAAACATTTCAAAAAACAGGCAAAATCAATTTGTTAATATTGCCTTATTCGATAACATCTAAAAAGACAGATACAAAATTATTTTCTGATACATCAGATGGGAGAAATCAGTTGGGAATAAATATTTAATCCTACTTTCTATTAAAATCGGCTGGTATCTCACCCCAAACTTTAGTTTCCCATTTAAGAATTTCGTTGGGATAATCATTTTCTTCAAGCCATTTCAAAGCCCTGTCTATCAACGAAAAGAGTTTTATATTCTTATCAGTGCGAGGCTGTTTGGTTTTAATCCCTTTGTTGCGCACCCACAGAATTGCGGTACGACTATCGGAGTAAATGGGCATATCAATACCCCTTTGTTTGCAATATCCCAAAGCATGCACTAAGGCAAGAAACTCCATCAAGTTGTTAGTCCCATCTGGAAAAGGTCCCTCTCTAAAGATTTCCTTTCCTGTACCTGTAATCACCCCTCTATATTCAGACATTCCACCTCGGGAACTACTCGCCCCATCTACCGAAATGCTCTCTAAAACAGGCTCTCCAAATTTCTTTTTTTGCGCTTCGGTCAATTGTGGTTGCTTCTTATTTTTACCAACATGCTCTTTGCTATCTTGATAAAAAGCTTCGTACGCCTGTTCTTTATCAACAAACGATTTATAAATTGCCCCAGGATAACCTTCAACTTGTTCTTTACATGATTCCCATGATTCGAAAACACCAGTTTCTCGTCCATCCCAAACCACATAGTATTTCTTTTTGCTCATCTGCTTGCTGCGCTTGTTTTTGTGTGTAGTGTATGACGATTTGTTATGCTCGTCACTTCAGAATTACGAAATTAATAAATATTGCGCCCGATTAATAATTTTGAGCTAAAGAAAAAAAAGAAATTCAATTGAGTCATCTCTTTTTCTATCTGCACACACTATAAAAATAAAAGCTTTTTTAAGCCCTTTCTTTTACAAGCCCCAATCGATAAGCATCCAATAGTTTTTTAAGGTCATCAACTTGGCTTTCCAATATTTTACCATTATCAGTATCCTTCACTAGCATTCTACTTGATATAAACTCACGAATAACTGTTACCGATTGGATATCACTCCCTTTTTCGATAACAGCCTTGGCAGATTCGAAAGGTTCATGTTGTACCATCTGAATGCCTTGTGAATTAAAGATAAGGGTATAACCAGCAATACCTGTCGATGATTGATAGGCTCGTGAAAAGCCACCATCAATCACAATCAGCTTGCCGTCAGCACGCATCGGAGTTTCGCCTTTTGCTGCTTTCACAGGCACATGTCCGTTTATAATGTGTGTGTCGGGACCTTCCAGTCCAAACTCCTTTAGAATCATCTCGCACGTTTCACGTTGATCTTGAAACTTAAAATAATAGCCTTTTTTCTCGACATGAGTTGCCTTGTCCTCAATAAAATATCGCTCGAAAGTGGTCATAGCACTCTTGTCGAAAAGTGGAGAATCTTTACCACACCACAAATACCATATATAATCTAAGGCAAAGTCTCTCATTCCCAAATCTTCTTTCTCGAAATAAGCAGACCTAATTAATCTGTCCACTTTGTCCATAAATAATTTACCTGCGTAATCTTTACCCTGAATATTTATCTTCTTAAACTGACCATTTTTGTCTAATGGGATGGATGCATGATACAATAAATTTTGATTGATGGTAAGATACATACTACCCTTGGAGTATAAACAATCAAGATGCTTTTTCAGCTTCTCGCTGCGCATAAAAGAGTGCATAAGTTTTTCGACCAAATTGTTTTCTTCATCAGTCAACATATAAGGTTTTTCGGGATCGATAGTCGGAAAGTTTTTATCCTTCATCGGATATTCATTCCCATCAGGAAGTGTTATTGTCCATTTATCAAAATTGATACGGTGCAACAAGTTCCTATCGTGCATTTCAAACTCGGGACGACGAATAATAATGTCATGTTCAAGCTTGAACTGAATAATAGACATAGCTTTCTGCATTTGACTCA
This sequence comes from uncultured Dysgonomonadaceae bacterium, assembly GCA_964640575.1. Lineage (GTDB taxonomy): Bacteria > Bacteroidota > Bacteroidia > Bacteroidales > Dysgonomonadaceae > UBA2632. The sequence goes on along the minus strand of CAZXGV010000057.1, from coordinate 5,554 downwards.
AAAGTCGAATCGACTTATCGTCATAAGTTCTATCGGTACCTATAAGTTTGGGTTGGAATTCGGCACACGGGTCATCTCCATATACATCCATAGAGAAACGCGCAAGAGGCAATAGATTAATGCCATAACCATCTTCCAACGTAGTTAAGTTTCCATAGCGCATTGCAATGCGTACCAAGTTTGCCATGCTAGCCTTGTTGCCAATAGCTGCACCCATCCACAACACATCGTGGTTCCCCCACTGGATATCGAAATTGTGATAGCTACACAACGTATCCATAATAAGATGAGCACCATCTCCCCTATCATACACATCGCCAACAATGTGTAAATGATCAATCACCAATCGTTGAATGGATTCGCAAATAGCTGCTATAAACTCATCGGCACTGCCAGTTGTGATAATTGAATTGATAATTACACTGATATAGGCAGATTTGTGAGGATTGACAGTTGACTCATGCAAAAGCTCTTGAATAATATACTCGTATTTAGGTGGAAGTGATTTCCGAACTTTCGATCGGGTATATTTAGACGATACAGTGTCAAGAACTTTTACCAATTTATTCAACGTCACGACATACCACTCTGACATATTTTCTTCTTTTTGCTTCACCAATCGAAGCTTTTCATAGGGATAATAAATCAGCGTGCAAAGTTCCTTCTTTTGACTGTCGCGTAAGGTTTGTCCAAATATCTCATTTACTTTCGTTCGAATGGTTCCCGAAGCATTTTTTAAAACATGCTGAAACGCTTCCGCCTCACCGTGTAAATCGGCTAAAAAATGCTCTGTCCCTTTCGGTAGATGCAGTATTGCTTTAAGATTGATAATTTCAGTGCTTGCCGAAGCAATTGATGGGAAAGACTTTGAGAGTAGTTTTAGATATTTCAGTTCTTTTCTTAGCTCTTGATGGTTGTGAGTAGTGTTAATCATATTTTATGAAAATTTAGAAAGTTCATCTATTTGTATATAAATAACTTCTAACATGACAAATGGTTCATTCAACAAAAAAAACGAAACTATATATATAATAATATAGCTCCGTTTTTATATTCTTTTGAAAAAAATCAGTGGCAGAAAACTGAGAGATAGAAAACAGACGTTTTATTTTTTCTCTCTCAACGCATCAAAAATCAGCTTTTCTACTTCTTCTGCCAATTCGGGATTATCTTGGATACTTGTTTTAGCAGCTTCGCGCCCTTGCCCAAGTCGCGTGTCTTGGTAGCTATACCACGAACCACTCTTTTTGATAATACCCAGGTCGGACCCTAAGTCAACTATTTCACCTAAGCGTGAAATACCTTGCCCATACAGAATGTCGAATTCAGCTTTGCGGAAAGGGGGTGCAACTTTGTTTTTTACCACCTTCACTCGTGTATGATTTCCTGTCATCTCTTCACCATCTTTCAATGCGCCAATTCGTCTAATATCTAAACGTACCGAAGAGTAAAATTTCAATGCATTACCTCCCGTAGTTGTTTCGGGGTTACCAAACATAACACCAATTTTCTCACGCAGTTGGTTGATAAACATACACGTAGTATTCGTTTTACTAATTGCACCAGTCAGTTTGCGTAAAGCTTGTGACATCAATCGTGCTTGTAGTCCCATTTTAGAATCACCCATTTCGCCTTCCAATTCAGCTTTAGGTGTCAAGGCTGCAACAGAGTCTATAACCACAATGTCTAATGCCGACGAGCGAATAAGCTGTTCAGTAATTTCCAATGCTTCCTCACCACTGCCTGGTTGAGAGATAAGGAGCTCATCTACATTAATACCTAACTTTTCAGCATAGAATCTATCGAAAGCATGCTCTGCATCTATAAATGCTGCAACACCTCCTGCTTTTTGTGCTTCGGCTATGGCATGTAATGCCAACGTTGTTTTACCTGACGATTCGGGTCCATATATTTCGATAACTCTACCACGAGGATATCCACCCACACCCAATGCAGCATTCAAACCAATGGAGCCAGACGATATTACTGAAATTTCAACTATCTTCTCGTCCCCCATTTTCATAATTGAGCCCTTCCCATAGGTCTTCTCAATTTTATCCATTGTCGCACGTAGAGCCTTTTGCTTTTCTTCATTCACTTTTTTGTTCTTTTCTTCTGCCATAGTATATTGTCGATTTTATGATTAATATTCAATCTCTGTTTTAATTAAAAATGATAAGTTGATGAACAGTATTTAGTGTAAATCTAATTCTAATATCTGGTCGGCATGCTCTTTGGTTTTCACAGCTCTACCCGATATTACATGAATTATCTCACCTTTCTCATCCACCACAAATGTAGTACGAACTGTACCCATATATTTTCGTCCCATCATGGATTTCTCTTTCCACACACCAAACTCTTCCACCAACTTTTTATCGGTATCGGCAATTAGACGGAAAGGCAAGTTGTACTTCTTTATAAACTTCTGATGCGATGATTCACTATCAACACTCACACCCAATATTTGATATCCTGCTTTCAGCAATTCAGCATTGCCATCTTTCAGGCTGCATGCTTGTGCTGTACAACCAGGAGTATTGTCCTTTGGATAGAAATACAAAACTAATTTCTTTCCTGCAAACTCACTTGCTTTTACCTCTTTCCCATCTTGGTCTGTACCTAATATCTCTGGTATTTTGTCACCTATTTCCAAAGCCATAATTATTTTATTTGTTTGTTTAAGTTTTCGAGACTCAAAGATAGTAAAAAATTGATTAATGGGTAGTCTATGTGAATAAGGAGAAACATTCACCTTTCACCCTCACTTCACACTTTAATACTAATCATCTAGTCTAAAGGCAGTGGAGCAATTTCAACTTTGCGAAACAAAATCTCTGCACCTTCCGATTGAATCTGAATACGTCCTTTTTGCGGTTGCGCTTCAACAACATGATTGACAAGTATATCGTTGAGATAGATAAGAATTTCTCCTCCTTTTGCAATGCATTCAACTTTGTTCCACTCACCCGCTGGTTTTTCTATATCATTGGCTCCCCTAAAACCTTTTACATCTACCCAATTCGGGTCACGTCCGTACCAATTGATTCGCCCACCGTAGATAGTCACTAAATCACCGTCGGACTGATAGATATAAACCCCATTCTGTTTTTCAGATGCCACTGGGCTAGTAACTGAAAATGCAGGGGTTCCGTCACCCACAACAATAACATCACCAGTTCCACCTTCTATAAGTTGGCATTCAATTGAATTCATCCACGTTCCTGAATATCCTCCGTCTTCTCCTTGTGAGTGGAGCAAAATGCCACTGTCCATCGCATTTTTAACCCTTGGTTCGAATGTGGTATCTCCCCACTTAAACTCAACGGTGAGTTTATAATTCTCGAATTCATTATCAGTGGTTATGCAACCATACTCCTCTCCCGAAATGACCAATAGACCATCTTGCACTGTGAATACTTCCTTAGGATCATTATTGCGCCCCCTTCCTTTTATAAAAGTGTACCAGCCATCGAGGGTTTTACCATTAAACAGCTGAACTTTAGCTTGAGTATGGTTTTTAGTAATTGCAGCCTCTTGTCCAAATGACTCTACAACTAAAGTATCTCCAAAGAGTGATATTGAAACAATAAGGCTTATAGAAATAACAAGCAGTCGTACCATATTTTTCATTTTATAATTCAATAAGCCTACTAGTATTATTCCAACAACAATTTAGGATAATCGGTAATTATACCATCCACTCCCATTGCCCTTAATTCATCTATCTCTTCTTTTGTATTTGGAGTCCAAACAACTACTTTTATTCCTTTTTCTTGATACTCTTCGACTTTTTCCTTTGTTACATGTCTATAGTGTGGGCTATAAATATCCGGTTTAAAACCTAGTAGTTCAAGCTCTTCTTCAACTGTGAAATCTTTTACTCTATCAGAACCTACTAAATAAGAGGTCATAATGTGAGGATACTTCTCATTTAAAATTTGCAAAGTACGAATATCGAATGATTGAATAATAACATACGGAGCAACGCCTTTTTCTTCTACCACATCCATTAATAGTTTTACAAACTCCTCAGGTGCAGCGTTCAACACATTATCTTTGGATTCAGATGATTTAGTTTCGATGTTATAAAAAACCTGATCTCTATCGTGCGTTTTAATGTAATTTTGTACTTCATCAATAACATCATCAAGCAACGGGATAGAAACCTTCATCTTCTTTTGATGAGGGAAGCTTTCATTTACTTTCGAACCAACATCAAACTCCTTGATTTCGTCATAGTTCATTTGATAAATAGTATACTCTTTCCTTTCAGATTTATCAAATTCTGTTCCATCTGGCTTTAATGTAAAATGGGGATTAAGGTAAGGGTCGTGGGATAGAGCCAAACGTTTATCTGCTGTAACATGTATATCCATTTCTAATGTGGTGATACCATCTAAAGATAGGCTATACAACATAGCAGGGATTGTGTTCTCAGGCATATCGCCTCTTCCTCCCCGATGACTCTCGGCAGAAAACTCTGGAAACTCAGCAGGCTGTAAATCAGATTGTTCTTTTGTATTACATGCAATCAAAAATGACACACTAATTAATAACAGTAAACTTTTCATTAAACGACTTTTCATGTTTTTTCTCATTTTGAATTGTTAAAATATATTATTACTCATTTATATTTCTTGCGCCTACCTTCAAAGATAAGCTTTTTAAAACAATATGGGATAATTTAGCTTGAACTTCAATAAACAAAAAGGCAAAACCTTATTATTCCACTCCATTCTTTTATGATTTGGAAATAATCTAAGCATTCCTATGAAATGCAACAACTAAATAAAATCATAATCGAAGTTGAGTTCTCTTTATTCTTCTATTCGATAATAATGTTTGAACTAATAGGTAAATGGTCTGATGGATATCTATAGTCGTCATGCTCGTCCACGTACATATCCTCATAACTAACATAGTCCAATACTTTAATACCTTTACTTACAAAAATATAATCTATACGATTACGTGGTTCTCCTTGAAAGTTTCCCCCACCTAAATTTGTGTTTTCAGGTCCTTTTCTTGGAGTTAGCGTAACATCAAAAGCATCATCAAGTAAGACTTTCAAACTTTCAATCTGAGAGGTTTCAGGTTGTGAGTTCAAATCTCCTACAAATATTACAGGAGCACTACCTGCAATTTGTTTTATCCTTTCTGCAACCAAAGGACCTGAATTTTTTCTTGCTGTTTGATATCTCCAGTAAAAATGGGTGTTGAAAAAATAGAACTCTTTAGCCGTTTCCTTGTGTTTAAACTTTGCCCAATGACAAATTCTTTTCTCATCAGAGTCCCAGCCTTCACTAGGTTCATCGGGTGTTTCACTAAGCCAAAACATACCAGACTCCAACTCTTCAAAAAGCTCTTTTTTATAATATATGGCTAAGAAACTCCTTCTCGCATATGGGGCTTTGACACCACTATAATCTTTTAGTAAATTGTCAAAATCAGGTATTTGAATATCATAAGGTTCTTGCACTCCAACAATATCAAAGTCATGCCTTAATATTAAGTCAGTAACAGGTTTTTTACGATTTACCCAAGCATTAAT
>CAZXGV010000056.1:2995-13835 GCA_964640575.1 uncultured Dysgonomonadaceae bacterium | reverse complement strand
ACGTTGTTCTTTGCACCACAAAGAGTGGAAATTGAGATTAATGCTATTAGAGTAAGATGTCGCAAATTTATAATCATAAGTTGTTCTTGTAGAGTAGTTTTGGATACCTTGTGCTGATAAAATGAATTCTATTATGGACTGTCGAATTTTTATGTAAGCATTGAGTCTACTCCGAAAAGTCTACTTCACTTATTTCCGCCCTTAAATCCCCCAAGGAACTTAAGCAGGGAGCTGATAATTTAGCTTTTCCTTTCAGTAACAAAAAGAAAATAAGACTAATAATCAGCATTTGAAGGTTTTCGGAGTAGGCTCAGTTTTGATGTTCACAGTCACAATTATTACAAATTAATACATTAAAAAAATAATTTAAGCCACTTCATTTTTAGTTTTTACTTGTCGTATCAATTTAAACACAAAACCTAGTACGTTTTTATTCAAACATCTGTTTTTTTACTTTGTTTAAATGTGTTTTGATATTACTGTTTTCAGTAACATCCCACAGCGAAACATCCATTTGGCGTAGCGCAAAAAGAGCTGTAATCCAACTTTGCGACCATCCACTTTCGATGCACCATGCGCCCCATCCCGCATCACCACTTGAAGCCCAATACTCCCACCTATTAAAATCGAATGCACGAAACCAAGCTCCATCCAACTCTGGATGTGCTTCACTTTGAATTTGTATTCTACATAAGAATTCAGCCAGTTTGTTTTCAGCGTCACTATAATAGTGTTCACCCGTGGCTGCTCCTGCTTCATGTAGTCCTAGGAAGGCGAATCCCACCGTATAAAGCATATCGCTTACCCCATCTTCGTTCGATTGTATCAAGGGAGTCTCTGTAGTTCCATAATTTTCGTTTGATTTGGGTGGTGGAAATCCACCTTTGCCATGTTCTCCCACTTCTTCTCGTATAGCTCCCGAACTATGCTGAGTCTCTAGCAGATCTTCAGCAATTTTACGCAACCACTTTCTGTGTTTTGGTGCATCTTCTATGCGTACTAGCCAAGATAGTGGTAACAGCAATTTAGCTCGTTCTTGTTGAATTCCGTTTGTCCATTTCCAATCATTAGGATAGGTTTCCATTATCCTTTCGATGCCTTTTTTTGCACGAGTCAAAAACAACTCATAGCCTGTGTGCTGGTATGCCCAAATATAGCACGCCCACATGTTAGCTTGATAGTGTGGTGCATGAGATTCTTTATCGCTGTTGAATAATTTTTCCCATCCTATTTCCATCAATTCATCGTGATCTACCCTGTCAGGTTGAAAACCATTGACTCCACTGATGCGTAGGTTCCCAAATAATCCTTGCAACATTCTTTCATCATATCGATCTGTGTCTAGCATCGCGCCTGCTAGCATCATTCCCAACATAAGTCGAGCATTATCATCACCATAGTAAACACCATAACCATCCTTCGTTCCAGGACCCACATATTCGGGCGAATCATTCCATCCAAACAAACCAAATGCAGGATTATTAGCATCTATACGATCCCCTGTTGAAATTAGTGATTCGAAATAGAGCCAATCTCCAATGTTGCCCGCAGCTTCTTTGTATGATTCGTTTTCTAACGCAACACCCGCTGCTGACATAGCTCCAGCAATTTCACCATTACAGTCGCCTCGTCGCCACCATCTAACAGGCTGTGTACCATCAAAAAATATTTTAGCATCAAATCCTTCCAATACTCCCAATGTACCATCGCCTTTAGGAGTGTTAAGATCGGGCATATATCCAACACGATGGCCAAAGGGCCAATCTTTAGTCAAATCCGGATTTGAAGATGCAGGTTTAGCACCATTTGCAGGGCGATTATATTGTGCCATCATCTCTTCATTTACCACCATTCTAGAGTTGAAATACCAATTAATTCCTCTTTTCAAAGCTTGTTTTTCAATGTCATCGGGTAGTTGTTCGTCGGCAGTATAGCTAGGACGCACTTCTGGTGTCCATTGTAAGTTGGGAGTATCATTATCCGAAAGAACCCATGTTAGAACATGTTTCCATATCGCTTGCCATGCATCGTAGGGTGCGTATCGTCCAGTGATGAATTGACTTAGCTTTGTAGTAGACACCATCAAGCCTCCTTCATTGTCTGTTTGAGTTATCTTTGTTAGTATAGGAGAAGTCTCATCGGGTAGTCCGTATACTGCTGTATCAAAACCGGCAATTCGAGCTACAACAATATCAGGATTATCAGCCTCTATTGCAACAAAGCGACAATCATGAATAGCCAAAATGCGATGTTTCTCAAGAATTGGAGCAAATTCATTGGAAGAAATAACCGCACGCTCCCAGTATGTTCCGCTTATTTCTCCTACTTCTCTATCGGGTAGATGGGAAGGATACTCTACGTATAATCTTAGTTTTTTTCTCTTGGCTTTTTCGTACAGTGCATTATTCATCAAAGTGGTCTGTTGGGGATATCCATCTGCCAATATCATGACCCCTGTTCCTTCCTTTGCATTATCTATTGCTTTCTCGGGTGTGTCGTACCGCGAGCAGTTTATTTTGTTTCCTTGTAAAGTTTTGTACAGATCATTACTCTCGTTACAACTGAGTGTGAGTTCGCTTTGACTTGTACAGGATTGCAATAGTAGCAATAAGATTGTGCCAAGTGCTAACATCATTTTTTTCATTTTCTCTTTTTTTGTTTAAAGTTTATCATTGTGTTTACTGTTTTTATTTGTTCAAGTGCGACTCTGCTAAAAGATTCAATGCTTCTTTTTGAGACATATCTAGCACCAAATAGCGTCGTTTACCAACAGGAACTGTGCAAGTGTTTTTGTTTTGTTTCACAAACGGAATTGGTTTGCCAGGAGCTTCAAACAAAGCAGCTTTCTTGTGAGATACTGCTATTTCTAATTGCGCTTCATTTCTGGTGTGCCAATACACAATCCATGTTTTATTATTTCTGCTAAACATAAATGCTTGCACATGGGGTGAGTTGTTTGCTATGTTTTCCACTTTATTATATGGGATTAACTCATACTCATTCATCTCATTTTTAAGCAAGATGTGTTCTTGTTCCACTTTCTTGAGTTCTTCTCTGTCTTCTTCGGTAAAGAAGCCTGCTGCACGCGCGTCTTCCCAAGTTTTCATAACCTCTAGGTTGTCAGATGTGCGTGGATGAGTATCTAATTGATCCAACTTACCCATCAATGCTATTGGACAATTCCAGGCTGTGGCACGGCTACAAATGTATTCATACATATCAGGTTGCATACCGTCTGATTCGGAATTGGGTGCTAAGTAGTCGTTCCAACCAAAGTTGATACTAGTGAAGTTGTCTGCCATATACTCTGCAGCTGGCATGGGGTATTTAATTGTGGCATCTCTGATATACTTTGGCGGGAAAAGGTCAAATGCGTTTCCACGCGTTATGATGTGCCAGCTAAAGTGTGATTTCATTGCTCCTTCCGAAAATAGAGGTTTAGGATTAAGATGTTTGTAAACGTCTAGCTGTGCTTTCGAGGTGTTGTACCAATAGGGTGGATGCACATCCTCTGCTCCATCGAAATAGATAAATTGAAATCCTGCTTTGGCATAAATATCTCCAATTCGTTGCCCTACTTCGTCTTGGATAGAAGTGCGTTGATCAAATCGGATGAAAAGTGGCCAAGTATCTACATCTAGTAATCCAAACTTATATCCCTTCTCTGCACTTTGTGCGGTCGAATTCAATTCACCACGCTTACAACCATTGAATGTATAAGGGCGTGTGGTTGTATAATCAGTATAGGATATTAACTCGTTTCCCAACTTCAAGAACCTACGTCCATCTTCCATAGGGCTGTTTCTTGGGTTTTCTTCCACAACAATAGTCGTTGTGGTTGCATCAATCGAATCTGATAATGTAAAATGTTTTGTCAGGTTTAAACGTGAGTCTGGAATGGGCGATACGTAAGGGTCATTCTTTGCGGCTTTATTGTAGTGAATATGGAAACCTGAAATCATTCCCGCTTCCTTTATTTTACTTGTTATCTCTTGCAAATCTACCATTTTATTGGGAAACTTTTGTTCGTTCCAAACGAAATGCCCCATAGAAGTTGCGAAGTCAGGATAGTAAATTACCATTATTTTGAATCCACCTTCTTTGGCATAAGCAATATGTCTGTCAATGTTCTGGGTGGTTGCGTTGCGAAGTTCATAATAAGAACGAGGATAGTCGGGGTTGCGTCTGCTTTCCACTCCAAGTGGCAGGTTGTAATCTCTCTCCAACTGATCGATGCAATTGAGCAAATTGTTTGTGTGTGTAGTGATAAGGGCAGCACCCACATCCATCAACTTTACTTCTGTCTCCATGCCAGCATACATAAGATGATGATTGGCACGTTGTGCTGCATCAATCTTTGTGTATTGATCTGTTGCTAAAATGTTAACTGCAATATCGTTATCCCATGCAACATTGAGCCACTCCCCAAATCGATCTCTTTTCCTGATGGGTAGTTGTAGAAGTGTGAACTCATCAATTTCGGTAGGTCTTTTTATACCAAACTTCTCAATATCGTATTCTAATTCTATTAACTGAAATCCGATATAATAGTCAGTTATAGTAAGTGCAATTGTAGCTGTGTAGGAGAGATGGTCGAAACTAACAATAAGGTTATCACCTTCACGCCTCACTCTATTGGCGCCATGCGAAGTGGTCTTTGCCGGATAGATAAGAAAGCGTTCGTTATCGTGGGGTCTATATTCTGTTATTTCAAAAACAGCCGACTCTTTCGCTGCTGTGTCTAAACACTCTTGCCCTGTCGGTTTATGTAGCAGGCTAATGGCTTTTGCTTGAGAACTCAGAATGAGCCTCATCTCCGCATTTTCAATCACTACTAAATTTGAGTTGATGTCACTTGTAGCAGATGCATTGCTGATGGTCGCAACCGCTAGTAAACTTATGAGAATAAATTTGAACTTTTGTATTGTTTTGTTCATGTTGGTTTATATGTTTTGTTGACACACAACAGGTTGTGTGTCAATGATGAGTTGAGATTAAGAAATTAAAGTGTTGTTTTAAAAACCTCACCAAACGAATCTGTAGCAATTATTTCAATTTTAGAATTCTTCGATTGTGGGGTAGCCCTAAACAGGTGATCAGTTGGAACGGGCGATAACCATTTAAATTCTAGTTTATCTTTGTCTGCAAACCCTTCAGCGGTTGCAGGGTCATGACCAGTAAACCGAATCATTTCTCCTCGTTTTTCTCCATCCTCTGTCCACTCTACTGTCCAGTTTTTATCCCAATTCCAGATGTTTACAATAATATCATTGGGATATTCTGTGCTGCTCCCAACGGGCGTAGCTCTCATTTGATATTCGAGGGGGTGTCCTGCACTTTTGAAATACCACTTCACATCATTACCAGTTATTTCATATACCCCATAACCAATTGGTGTACCATCCCAGCAATAGTCGCCTTGCCAAAAGGAACCACTTATGGCTGCTGTGTTATGTTCGTAGAGAGTAGGAGAGTGGATTATGTTTTTATTATAGTGTTCGTGACCTGTAAAGATATGAGCCTTATACGACTCAAGCATTTTGAAGAGGGGCTCGATATTAACTGTTTGTTGCCTAATATTTGCTGCATCATATTGAAAAGGCTTTTGCTCTTCGGTCAACCTAGCAGGAATGTGCATAGCCACAAACACCAGTGAGCCTTGGGGCACATAAGAGAGGTCTTGTTCTAGCCAACTGTATGTTTGTTCGTCTATATATCCCATGTATGAGTAAGGTCTTCCCAAATAATGCACATTATTAAGAACAACATAGTGTGCATTTCCCCTATTGAACGAATAGTTGGAGGGACCAAAATATTTTTCATATACCTCTGTTGACTTTTCATTGGTTCGCACACCATTTTTCATGTCGTGATTACCCAATACGCGATAAAATGGAACACCTGTTTTGTTGAGGATATTGATATAGGGAGAGTAAAAATGGGGACGATCTGCTGTTAAGTCGCCACAGTCTATTCCAAACACATCTTGATGTGTGTATTCGGCAATGGTTTCGATGCAATCATCAATTACTTCTTCGTACAGCTTAAACTGCTCTTCTTTAAAAAACTGTGGATCGGCATGCACCAACACAACATGATTGGAGTCATCTTTTTCATTCTTTAGCAGCTCAAAATTATGGACTGAATTATCAACTCCATTGAGTCGCTGATAGAAACGCGGAACATTTAAGTTGTCTTTTGGCAAATATCCTGTTGGAGTTGACAGATACACAAAACTAGAATATGGAGACACATCAAGTGTGTAATACCCTTTTGCATCTGTCAGCGTAGTGCTTTTGCCATCAGTCACTACTACATTCTCTAGTGGTCTTCCTTCACTCGACACTTTGCCATTTACAACATACGTTTGTGCGATGCTGTGCATAGCAATGCTGAGAAGAAGAAGTAGAGAAAAACAAAAACGATAATTAATTTTCATTGCACTCTTTGTCTTATATCATTAGTCTGTTTTAGAGCGTAGTTTTAAAAACTTCACCAAAGTGATCCGTAGCAATAATTTCTATTTTAGAGTTTTTGTAGTGAGGGGTTGCTCTGAACAGATGATCGGTTTCGCTAGCTCGTGCCCAACTAAAACTCACACTCTCTCTATCTTCAAGCATCTTCACTGTTCCCGGATCATATCCCGTAAACTGAGTCATAGCTCCGCGGTTTTCACCATTTTCTGTCCATTCCACTTTCCAAGTTCTATCCCAGTTCCAAACGTTCACAATTATGTCTTCGGGATACTCTTCAATAGTCCCCGCAGGATACGCTCTCATTTGATGTTCGCGAGGATAGCCTGCGCTTTTGAAATACCATTTCACATCGTTACCCGTAACTTCATAAACACCGTATCCTTGTGGTGTGCCATCAACACAATACTCAGCTTGCCACCATGTACCGCAAATTGCAGCAGTGTTGTGTTCATACAGCGTTGGTGAGTGAATCATATTTCGGTTGTAGTGCATGTGTCCTGTAAAGATATGAGCATTGTAAGGTTCAAGCATCTTAAACAATGGAGCAATGTTGACAGTTTGACGATTAATAGTGATAGAATTATACTTAAATGGTTGTTCTTGTTCATGTAATCGAGCGGGAATGTGCATGGATATAAATACAAGCGTACCTTCTGGCACATACGACAAGTCTTGTTCTATCCATCGATAAGTTTGTTCATCGAGGTATCCCATGTAGTGATAGTCTCTCCCTAAATAAAACACATTGTTGAGCACAATGTAGTGTGCGCTTCCTCGGTTGAAAGAGTAATTGGATGGACCAAAAAAGCTTTCATATTGGCTGGAAGAGCTTTCATTAGCACGACCACCATGCTTCAAATCATGATTGCCCAACACACGATAAAACGGAACGTTTGCCTCGTTAAGTGTATTGATGTAGGGAGAGTACAGTTCGGGTTTGTCAAATGATAAGTCTCCACAATCAATACCAAACACATCTCTATCTTTATATTGTGCTGCGGTAGTGGCACAGTCTTCTACAATTTTTGCATACCACGGCATCTCTTCTATTTTATTGAATTGAGGGTCGGCATGTACCAATACAACATGATTGGAGTCGTCCTTTTCATTTTTTATCAACTCAAAGTTATATGTAGAGTTTTCAACTCCACTCAATGGTTTATAAAATATCGGAACATTGAGACTGTCTTTGGGCAAATATCCTGACGGAGTGGTTACATATACAAACTTTGAGTTTGGGGTAACACTTAGGCTATACTCTCCATCCTTATTAGTAAGTGTGGTGTTGTTACCATCTGTTACCATTACATTCTCCAAGGCTTTGCCCTTGCTCATCACTTCACCTTTTATAACGTAGCTCTGTGCAAATCCTTGCATAGAGATGCCAATGAAGAGTAAAAGGGTTAAGGAAAAAACACGTTTAAAGAGTGTTACTTTGTCTGTTCTTGTAGAAATCATAGTTGTTCTCCTAGTCTATTTTATTGCTTTATCAATTCCTTCTTTAGCATACTTCCATTGGTTTGCCATTTTCAGATGTATCATGTCAAATAGGAAGTATCCATCGCATTCGTCCATACATGCTTTCACGGAATTGACAATAGCTTGATTTTCCTCAGCTTGTGTGTATCTATTATTTGCATCCCAATTACCTACATCTGGACCTGCAGCCACCATAGGGCAATCACTTTTAATTTTGTCTTTGGCTAGTCTGCTAAACCCTTGCATGGTCCATTCGCTCGATCCATAAACAGCACCAGGATTGGCATAAGCACCTATCAGCGTTTGGTCCATCAATGCTGCATAGCCATAATCTTTGTACTTAGGCGTAGCCCATTTACTGTAAAATGCTGAAGTGTTGTACTTTTTGCTAGCCCAATTTACGCCCACTTCGTAATAGGTTGAATACCATCCACCCACATACACGCCAAATTTAACCTTAGGGTTGGCTGCTTTAACTCCATTGCGGGCTTTTTCCATAAAGTCGTATATTGTCTTTGCTCTAAATTCTAACCACTCCTTAAAGTATTGTGGGGTTTCACCTTTGCTTACCAATGCCATTACTTCTGCCATTGTAGCTCCAGGTGGAAGAATGTCGTTAGGGTAATTTGTAATGGTTACACCACCAAGATATGCTTCAAACTTTTTGCGCGTACTTTCAGAAAAGTCGGAATGAATCCCTTCATAACGACCTCTATCTAAAATAATTCCATCGAGGTCATATTTAGCTAAATCTTTCAATAAGGCAATAATGTGGTTCTGAACTTCCTCATTGGTTGGGTTAAAGAACTTCGTTCCAGTGGCAGTCTCCATTGTATTTGATATACCAGTAACAGTATTTAAAGAGGTAGCCCACTCTTTTTTGCTAGCATCTCTATAGAGTAAACCTTGATTGCCCAAAGAGTGTCCACGTCCACCAGTCATTGTGTTGAATCCAGCATGCACTTTAAGTCCTAATTCATGACCTTTGTCAATAAACTCTTGCAAATAATCGAACGTAGCAGTCCTAACTACTTTTCCATACACTCCGTTAACCCATGCGCCCAACCACTCTACTTGATGGGAGCCTTCCACAGTCGATTTATATAATATATCGCCACTTGTAGGTCTTACATCCACTACCACATCGGTGAAACCAGCATCTTTCGCTAATTTCAAATCACGTGCAATGTTTTCTTTGCTATTAGCAAAATCGTTGAAATTAGCTGCTGCATCTATCCATATATAGCGAGGCTTGTCTTTGTTGGTTGAGGGGGGATCGGGGAACTCATATTCTGGCGTTTTGTCATCAGAGCAGGCAAAAGCAAAAACCATACTACCTATTAAAAGCAGTGAGGTGAAATATTTGAAAATGTTATTTTTAATCTTCATCTTAAATTTGGTTTTTAATTAGTGTTGAAACAAATATAACTTGTTTCTATTGAATTAGGAACATTTATTGTGGTTAAAGTTTTATATTTTATGTCTGTTTACTCTGTGTATTTCGAGTTTTTAATTGCTTAATTAGTTTAGAATATTAGCGAATACTTTTAGAGTTTAAGCCTAATCCCTCGTCTAGCTAACAATCCTGTTAACTGTATCAGAAGAATAGAAAGAATGATAGACCTGATAACTCCTCCTGTTGAATGATTTAACCAAACAGGGTAGCTAAAGCCTGAGAGCCAAAACAGGTAATAATAACTACTTTGCAATATGTATGCAAAGAATGTATCTGTACCCGCAGGTTTAAAAATTGAAGCCCATGTGGTGTGTCCTTTTACTTCCACTAAATACCACACTAGAATAAGCAACCATAAACCTATAGCCACAGAGAGCCAAACCCATGAAGGAGTTGCTCCATTTTTCTGAATACCCCAAATAGGGCGAGATGCGAAAGCCATTATAAAAAACAACATTCCTCCAACTCCCCATATTGCAAACATTTTTTTTAACGATGTACGATACTTTAGCATTACTAATGTAGTTATCATACCTGCAAAACTGAGTACTGCATGACCACCATGAGCACTTAATGCTAACCATCCTGCATGACTTTTTAAAATTGGAAAACCTGAATAAATAGCGTGATAAGCTATCAAGCCTATAAATAGTAAGGTTAGGTGTTTAAAATTACTTCTAAAGAAGAGGTAGAATAGGGCTACTGTTAGGTATGCCCAACCAATTAGACCTAAAATTCCCCACCATTGAGGAGTTAACCATCCTCCATTATCTGTTCTGAAAATAAGAGTCAAATAAATAAGAAGTGCTATACCTATATAATGGACTGCTATTCCAATCCATTTCCCAGTTTGTGTTTTCTCTTTCCCATACACTCGCCATGAAGCAATCACACCCATATACATTAAAAAAGCCCATAAGTTATTACTTATACCAGACTTTTCAGCCGAGAGACTACTGATGTTTACCATTAACACTCCAATAATCAGCAAGCTAGCCGTTCGTTTGAGTATGTGTGCAAGAATTTTTAAATCGCTTGCTCCCTTTTTATATTGTCCTTCGATAGCCAAGGGTACAGACATGCCAACCCAAAAGAGAAACAGTGAGAATACGATATCGGCTAAATACATTGCATCATAGCCAACAGGAGCGTGTCCTAACCAAACTGGAACATCTTTGATACCCGCAATATTGTTTACAAAAATCATGAGAGCAACTGTAAGCCCTCTTAAAATATCAATGGAATGAATTCTTTTTGTTTTTTGAGTCAACTGTGCAACATTTTATTTATAAACCGAAAATAAAAACAAGGCTATCTCAAGATTTCAATCCCGCCACAGCTCTTATTCTGCTTTTGGACTATAACTGGTTGTGATTTTATTTTCAATTGAAAAAAAGACCCACGCCTACAAAAGAAGGCGCAGGTCTCT
>CAZXGV010000056.1:0-2895 GCA_964640575.1 uncultured Dysgonomonadaceae bacterium | reverse complement strand
TTTTATTTTCAATTGAAAAAAAGACCCACGCCTACAAAAGAAGGCGCAGGTCTCTCATTTTTTTATACTAAATCTATTTAGTGATTTATCTACATATCTATTGCGTCATATTGCACACAAACTACTTGTCCGTTTGTAAACATAAAGTATAGGTGCATGTAATATCCATCGTCTGATACTTTCAGAACAACATCTCCACTTGCATTTGTGTTTTGTCCTGCATTGTCTTTACCTCCATAGGTGCCTATTGGTGCTTTCCATATAGGAGTGGCAATGGAATTAGTTGAACTTGCATCAAATAGCAGGATCGAGTCATCACTACCCCATGTAAATGAATTTACAGTGTTTTGAACTACGTAGGGATTACTGTTAAATACAACATAGTCAACTGCATTCACAATCCAGTTTCCACTTATCTCAGGTCCCCAAGCTTTCACTGTGTGGGTTGTGCCATCTACCCATGCAAGTTTGCGAGGCGGGGTATAATATGCAGCAAAATAATCGCTGTTTAAATCAGATGCATCTGTGTGTACAATGTCGGCATTATTCCACCAAGCTGCTCCCTCAATACCATTTATAGTTAGCTCTTCGGGTGTGGTTGATACCAAAGCACCGTCTTTCACTTGCCAACGTCTGAAATGTTTTCCCTCTCCATATACGGGAGCTGTGATGATAGCATCTTTATCAATACTTCCTTTTATTGAGAACTTGCGACCCAAAGCAACACCTCCATCATATTCAATAAATAACTCAGGTGTGGAAGTAACATCTTTTATTTTCCATATTTTGAATTTTCCACCATTTGATTCATCATTTGGAGCTAGATTACACAAGAGGATATTGCCATCGTCATCAGCTGTGTTATAGAAGTTGATTAAACCGCCAACAACGCCACCCATATTCAATGTACCCTCTTTTTCTCCAGTTCTACGATTCAGATAAATGCTGGCTTCACCGCGTGTATTAATTACAACATGGTCTTTAGTAACAGCTATTCCACCAGTAAGGTTTAGAGGCACGATGCCAAGATCACTTTGTAGTTTTTTAGCCCAAAGCACTTTTGCACTGCCTTCTCTCATACCAAGTTCTACCTTGGCTGGAACATCTTTCTTAATTGTGTAAACAGAAGTTGTAGTACCATTTTGAGCTGTCACTGTTATTTTCACATCTTCATTATAGTCTAATTCCTCTTTAGTAGGATCTGGACTCATAGTGGCTCCATAAGACAGGCTTACTTTCGCTAAAGTAGCTTCTATATCCTGAAGGGCAATTATCGATATCGTCTTTTCATCTTCTTTGATAACACCTGTCAAGCCTGGCTCGATAAGTTCAAACTCGGTAATCGCACTTTCGGCACTCTTGCGAATTTCAGCTACCACTTTATACTCCCTCTTCATCTTTGCCTGATCAGTGATTGTAATATAGTTCTCCTTTGTTAGGTCCATGTATAATAGAGCAGGCGATATGCTCACATTATCGTCTAAGTTAGCAGAAACTCGCATCTTACTCAAGTCGGATAATGTAAGGACTTTATCAGAATTGGCAGGATAGTTATAAGGAAACACGATTGTAATGATTCCATTGTCGTGATCAATTTCGCTAGTGAAAGCATTATCAGAACTATCATCGCCCATAAACGATGCGGTGATACTGTTAACCCCATCACGCGATACAGAAGGAGTTAAATCCTCTGGTGTTTGGCACCCACTCAATACAAACAATATGGATGCTAGTGTCATGATTAATTTAAAAATATTATTTTTCATACTATTCAATTTTTAATTTATTACAGCCACTCCTCGTACTGTGTAATCAGCGAGTTATTCTCCAACTCTCTATTTGGAATTGGTAGCCTATAAGTTTTTTCTAAAAACTTTCTGTCTTGATAGTCCACATCGATATACTCATACTTGTTGCCAGTTATTTTGAAACCATGAACACGGTAGTTGTTGTATTCTATATGCGCAAGTTTCCAGCGACGCATGTCCCAAAACAGATGTCCTTCGTAAGCTAGTTCAACTTTGCGTTCGTTTCTATAATCTTTGAACCAATTTTCATCTGACGAAGACTTCCCTGGTAGATCTACGCGTGCTCTCACTTCGTTCATTGCATCTTGTGCTTCGCCCATTTTGTTAAGTCTAAATGCCGCTTCTGCTTTGTTTAATAACACTTCAGCATAACGTATTTCAACCCATGTTTGAGTGCTTTCTTTACCTTTAATATCAATAAGACTCTCGTCCATCAATTTTCTTAAGAAGTAACCAGTTGTGGTGTGTCCATAAGAATATGGCTGAGCACGATACGCCATAAAAGTTCCATAAGTACCACCCACCGAGTTTTCCATCACATTTCCTTTCCAAGTACTGCCTGGATATATTATAGAAGCTTTGAAGCGAGGCTCCAAGTCTTCGTAAGGAGGACGTGTAGCATCTGCGGTGTGGTAGGGAGTCCAATCCATTTTTGTGCCATCTGCTTTTTCATAACTTTCCACCATCTCTTGTGTGGGAGTTCCTAACCCTCCAAACTCATATCCATCACTCAGAGGAACATAGTCACGGTCAAATCGATGATTTGGTTTCGATTGATCGTATTGAAATTCTAGAATAGATTCAGAGTTGCTTCCTTTCCATGCATTTGCATAGTTTTCAACTAGTGCAAACTTCTTTGATTTTATCACTTCATCAGCTGCATCATAAGCCACTTGCCAACGTTTGGCATAGAGCATGGCGCGCGATTGAAAAGCAAGAGCTGCATATTTTGTCAACCTTCCTTTGTCAGCACTTGACTGCCATTCTTCGGGAAGGTTGTCAATGGCAAATTGCAAATCAGATTGCACTAAATCCCAAGTATCTTCTTCTGAAGAGCGCTCTTTGTCTTTCTGCATCTCCTCCAAAT
>CAZXGV010000055.1:0-13912 GCA_964640575.1 uncultured Dysgonomonadaceae bacterium | reverse complement strand
GATGAAAGGGTTTGTCCTTCTAGAGGAGACCAACCACATTTATAAAGTATATTGTCTGAAGATACAGTGTAGGGATTGTTGGGATTGACTAATACCAAATCGGCGAAATATCCTTCACGGATAAATCCACGATTTTTTACGCCAAAAAGCTTGGCTGGAGCATGACACATTTTTTCTACCACTTGCTCTTTACTAAAGACGTTCTGCGACACAAGCTCCATCATCATCTGCAAAGAATGTTGCACCAGTGGTCCGCCCGAAGCGGCGATGAGTGCCCCACCCTCCTTTTCTTTCAAGGTGTGTGGTGCATGGTCAGTGGCTACTACATCTAGTTTGCCGTTCAAAAGAGCTTGGCGTAGCTGGTATCTATCTGACTCAGTCTTAACAGCGGGATTCCATTTGATGCGAGTGCCCAAACTGTCGTAATCCTCATCCGTAAACCAAAGATGATGGACACAAACTTCCCCAGTAATTTTTTTATCCGAAAGTGGTTTAGCATCAAAGAGTCGCATCTCTTGCCCTGTGGACAAATGCAACACATGCAAACGTGAGCCATATTTGTCTGCCAATTCTATCGCTTCGGCTGACGATTGATAGCAAGCTTCTGAGCTGCGGATAAGAGGATGATACTTCACAGGAATGTCTTCACCAAACTCTTTGCGATACTTTTCAATGTTGTTGCGTATAATAGACTCTTTCTCGCAATGAGTAGCAATAAGCATATCTATCTCTGCAAAAATTGCTTGCAATGTTTTCTTGTCATCTACTAGCATATTGCCAGTAGATGCACCCATAAATACCTTTATACCACAAAGATGTTTAGAGTCTGCTTGTTTCAGTTCAGCTAAGTTATCATTGGTAGCACCCAAATAGAAGGCATAGTTAGCATAAGATTTGTCTTGTGCATATTCATTCTTTATCTTCCAAGCATCAATAGTGATTGTTTGTGGATTGGTATTGGGCATCTCCATATAAGAAGTGACACCACCTGCTATGGCAGCACGGCTTTCAGATTCGATAGTACCCTTGTGTGAGAGACCAGGTTCACGAAAATGCACTTGATCATCAATGACACCTGGCATTAAATAGAGAGTGTCAGCCTCTATTATTTCGGCTCTATTGCAAATCTCTTCAGGAACAACATCATGGTAGATAGTATCTATCTTATCGCTTTTAATAAGTACAGACCCTTTAGTAGATGTACCCTCATTGATAATAATAGCATTGCGAATAAGTAACATCTTGATATAGTTTATAAAACGAGATAAAACAATCAACTAGTAAGGTTAGGACAAAAAAATGCTTCCTGCTAAGAGTTTAACTTAGGATAGGGCTCTTTTCTAGGCTTTATTTTTCCTGTTATCTTCTTCCATCGCAAGTTTATCACACCAAAAAATGCTTCTCCAAAGATACTAGTATCCATTTTAGATGTTCCCAATTGACGATTTATAAATATAACATTCACCTCTTTAATCTTGAAGCCTAATACATGAGCTTTGTATTTCATCTCTATTTGAAAGGCGTAGCCTTTAAATTGTATTTTATCAAGATCGATGGTTTCAAGCACTTTGCGCTTATAACATTTAAACCCAGCTGTACTGTCATGAATTTTGAGACGAGTAACAAAGCGCACATACTTTGAAGCAAAGTAGGACATCAACACGCGCCCAATAGGCCAATTCACCACATTTACACCCTTACAATAGCGCGAACCAATGGCTACATCATACCCTTCAGTACTACATGCTTCATAGAGACGAAGAAGATCATCAGGGTTGTGCGAAAAGTCAGCATCCATTTCAAACACATACTCATAGTCTCGCGCCAACGCCCACTTGAAACCATGTATATAAGCCGTTCCTAAGCCAAGCTTTCCTTTTCTCTCTTCAATAAATAATTGAGAGGGGAACTCCTTTATTAGGTTGTGAACAATGCTTGCGGTCCCATCAGGCGACGCATCATCAACTATGAGAATATGAAACTTTTTGGGTAAAGAAAAAACTGTACGAATAATGTTCTCGATATTCTCTTTCTCATTATACGTAGGAATGATTACAATACTATCTGCCATACTTTTATTTGTTAATGCGCAAATTTACAATATTAAAGAGAAAGAAAAAAGCATTTGGCTATATAACATGCTTAAAACACGCAACCTACTCTATTAGTGAAATTAAGACGATTAAACGAACATCATTAATTGTTTATTTATCGCCTTATTTACCTTTACTCTGTTTTTACCACTGCTCTAAGAAGACCTCTTCATTTCATTCTGCAGTAATCTGTGGGTGAAAATCAGAGCAAGTCCGCAAATAATTCGATAACATAAACCATAAACACTTTAACAGATGTAAGATTTCGTACACTTTAAATATCTTTGGTTTCTTCGGAACCCATTTTATTAACCTTAAAGTTTTTAAGTTTAAACCGTACTATATCCCCAGGCTTCCATGTTTGCACCGAAGACTTTAACAAGATACTTTGTGTGTCATCAGTTAATTCCAAGCCACACCTTTTGACACAAAAATTACATCGGTTGCAATAGACTTTTAATTGCATATGATCACCGAGATAAGTACATTGCTCTACCATGCCACAAAGATGTGGTTCGTCTGCATTACAGAAAACTACTTCTTCAGCTCTGAAAAACAGATTAACTCTATCCCTATTCAAAGTTAAAGGACAATCTTTTGGAGTGGGCACAAAGCCAAAAGGAGTCATAAATCCTCCAGGTTCAACTGTTGACACAATGTTATTAGCTTTCCCAAAAAGCTCTGCAATATAAGATGAGTTTGGGTCATTATATAAAGTATCTGGTGTATCAAACTGAAGCAGTTTTCCTTCCAGCATCACAGCAATTTTATCTGCAGTAGAAAAGGCATCTCTTGTATCGTGAGTCACTAGAATGGCTGTTATACCCATGTTCTTGATTATCTGCCGCACTTCTCCACGTACTTGGTCACGCAAGATGGTGTCTAAATTACTAAATGGCTCATCCATTAATAAAAGTTCTGGTCGCGGTGCTAGAGACCTTGCAAGCGCTACTCGTTGCTGTTGACCACCAGAAAGTTGATGAGGATATTTTTTCAAATCCTCTTTTAAGCCTGTCAATTCAATAGTATCATACACTCGCTGTTCAGCTTCTTTTTTCTTCAGTCCTTTCAAACCAAAGGCTACATTCTCAAAAATTGTTAGATGTGGGAATAAAGCGTAATCTTGAAAAACCATTCCAGTTTTACGCTTATTGGTTGGTAAAGATTTGCGACCACTCACAATAACTTCTCCATTTAATAGAATACTCCCAGAATCGGGGTGTTCTAGTCCTGCAATTAATCGCAACAAAGTCGTCTTGCCAGAACCGCTCTCTCCAACAAGTGCAAGAATCTCTCCTCTCTCAAGTGAAAATGAGACATCATTAACCGCTAAGTCAAGAGACTCTTGATATCTTTTACTAATATTATTCAATTCAATAATTGTCATTTTTATTCATCCTCTACATTTGAATTCTGATAAGATAGATGTTTAGATTTTCCTATCATTTTGATTCAATTTTTATTAATCTACCCCCCCCTCATCAATCCCTTTTACTTATCTTATTGTTCAACAAGATAATTGGAATAACTCCTGTTAAAACTACTACAACAGAAGCGTTTGCTGACTCTGCTATCATCTCGTTAGTTGCCATATCGAAGGCTTTAGTTGCTAAAGTATTAAAGTTGAACGGACGTAAAATCAGAGTAAGTGGAAGCTCTTTTAGTATGTCGACAAAAGCCAACAATACTGCTCCCGCTATACTGTTTTTTATTAATGGCAAGTCTATTTTCCACAAAGTTCTTAAAGATGAAGCACCCAAGGAACGAGCCACCTCATTTACCGAGGTCCCAGTTTTCTGAAAACCTGCATCAATAGCATTATACCCCACCGCCATAAATCGAACAATATAAGCCACTATTAAGATAAACAGAGTTCCTGATAAAACCATTCCTAATTGATTGGATACTGTCAAATTGAGCATTCTGTCTATTCCCATCGCTGGAATCATTACTCCAACTGCAATAACTGCACCCGGAATAGCATACCCCAGCGATGCTGTTCGGGTGATATGCTTAATCCATCGCAAAGGGCTCAACCTAACGGCATACAATAAAAACACAGAGATCATCGCAATAGCAACTGCAGAGCCGATTGCCAATGAGAAACTTCTAAGTATCAAGATGCCAAATTCTGAACTTATTACCTCACGCCAGGTTAATGATACCCAATAAAAAAGTTGTGATAACGGAAGAATAAAACTTATGACCAACACCGTCGATAAAAATGTGGTATAAATCCATCGCGTACTTTTGCGCTTGGGCTTAATACGAATAACAGGCTTGGCAGTAGTGCTACTCGAACTCCAACCCCTTTTACCTCTTTGGATGTTTTCCAACCAAATCAAAACTAAAACTATTAACGTTAAGATTGCTGATAAATATATAGCTGTATTGATATCTCCAAAAGAGAACCATGCCCTAAAAATTCCTGAAGTAAAAGTGTTCACTCCAAAGTATTTAACCGTTCCGTAGTCGTTTAAGACTTCCATCCCAACCAAAGCAATTCCACTTGCTACTGCAGGCCTTGCCATTGGCAGAGCTACTTTTCTAAACATTCGCATCCGATTGCTGCCTAAAAGCAGTGCTGCTTCTTGCATCATACTCGATTGTCGCATAAACGATGCTCTACATACCACATACACATACGGAAACAAACTTATAGAGAGAATGAATATAGCACCCGGCATATTCATTATATCGATAATTGGTCCTTTGAAGTGTATATGAAAGTTATTACGGAAGAAAGCTTGCAAAGGTCCGGTATATTCTAAAATCCCTACATAACTATATGCCATCATGTATGAAGGAAATGCGAGTGGAAGTATTAAGAGCCATTCGAAATATTTGCGACCTGGGAAATCATATACCGAAACCAACCACGCCATACTCACTCCAATGAGGAAGGTGAAAAACCCTACCCCAAGTAAGAGAATAAAAGAATTATAAAAATAAGAAGGTAATAAAGTCGAAGCTATATGCTCCCAGTGCTCCCCAGGCTTATCGAAGAGCTTGACAATGATAGTGAAAATAGGGGTCAGTACTAATAGAAGTACTATAATAGCCCCACCAGTCCACTTACTCCACCAATAAGTAGTTCTTTTTGCCATGGAGGTATTCTAATTACCGTTCTGGTTATTACTTTGAACAACTAAAACTTATTCATCTTTTATTTTATTTCCAGCCAACTTCATCAAAAATCTTAACGGCTTTGCTGTTATACACCCCAAGTTTATAAAGCTCTACAGAATCTACTTTAAAATCGCCCCAAACCTGTAAGATGGATGCCTTATTGGCTTCTGGATTAATGGGGTATTCGTAGTTTAAGTTTGCCAATGTTTGCTGTGCTTCTTTTCCTGAAAGGAACTCTATAAGCTTAATGGCGTTTTCTCTGTTTGGTGCATACTTAGTAACACCCACGCCACTTATATTAATATGTGTGCCTCGTCCATCTTGGTTGGGGAAAATAACTCCTACGCTTTCTCCCGCTTTGCGCTCTTCTACATTCTTATCATGGAGCATCAAACCAATATAGTAGGTGTTTACAACTGCAACATCTCCCTCGCCCGAAGCAAGAGCCTTTACTTGATCGCGATCACTCCCTTTGGGACTTCTAGCCATGTTGGCAACTACACCCTCTGCCCACTCTTTTGCCCCATCTTCCCCATTGGCCAAGATAATTGATGCCAACAAAGATTGATTATAAATATTTTCCGATGATCGAATCAGAACTTTATCTTTCCACTTAAAGCTTGCCAAGTCTTCATAAGTCTTTATATCTTCAGGATTCACACGGTCTTTAGAATAAGCAATAATCCTTGCCCGATAGGTCAATCCATACCAATAACCGTTTTTCTCTCGATATTCAGAAGCGATATTCTTTTCGAGAATCTCGGATTGAATAGGTTGCAGTAAATCTTTTGATTGGGCACGATAAAGCCTTCCCGCATCTACAGTTATCAAGAGGTCTGCATTGGAGTTATCTCCTTCAGTTTCTAAACGTTGTATAAGTTCATCAGCACTAGCATTTACGATATTTACTTTTATACCAGTCTCTTCGGTGAATTTCGCAAAAAGTTCGTCGTCTGCTTTATAATGTCTATGAGTATACACATTGACAACACCCTCATCTTTTGAAGTGTTGTTACAGGCAATGAATAGAGTCATCAAACTCAATATCAAACCTATTTTTAATATATTGTTCATACTGTTTGTTTTTAAATTAAGTTATAAAGATACTCCTATTTAGATTCATTACAAATAAGAGAAGGGAGTGATTACAACAAACATTTGAGAGGAAATGTTTGAAAACATTATGTTTTAAACAGTAATAAAACCTTTTACAAACACACGATACAGAATAGTTTTAGTCACCCTGAATAAGTAATAATTAAACCAATAGAAAGAAACTGCAATTAAGCATAATTACATCAACTTGACTTATTATATAAACACTTGAGCTACAATCTTTAGTAAGAGCAACTATACTACTATTAGCTAAGACACTGTTTTTTGTTCCAATTTGAATCAAAGATTACTTGCAGGAGTACAATACAAGAGTATTATAATGTGTGTACTCCAACGTTATTCTCATCTTAAATTAAAAGATACTCGTTGTTTTATTTGGTAGTTACGAAAAACATTACTACATTTGCATTCTCAAATAAAGAGAAACATATCGCGGAGTGGAGCAGCTGGTAGCTCGTTGGGCTCATAACCCAAAGGTCATAGGTTCAAATCCTATCTCCGCAACTAAAATAAAAGATCGAAAACAATTTCGATCTTTCTTTGTTTAAGATAGTTGTTAGAAACGGCTAAAAAACAATAATGTACTGGAAATGAGTACATACCTTTTTTTTAGCTCATCTATTTTGCGTTATTTTGCGCCTCAATAAAAAAAAGAGCGCTCATAAAAGCAATCTTAAACATTAAATTATGAAATTATATTTAGTATCTTTCTTCGTTTTAATGAGTACTATGGGCTTTTCTCAAAAAATGGTAAGAGCCTCTTATTATCACAGTAAATTTGAAGGACGAACAACTTCCAGCGGAAGTACATACAGAGCAGACAACCTAACATGTGCTCACAAGACCCTCCCATTTGGGACTCGTCTAAAAGTAGAAAACCCAGACAACAATAGTTTTGTTATAGTTAAAGTGACCGATAGAGGTCCATTCATCAGAGGTAGAGAAATCGATTTATCGTATGCTGCAGCTGATCACATAGGCATGATTGAGCAAGGTGTAGCAGAGGTGTTGGTAACGAAGCTACGCGAATTCAAATTCACACCGCCCCTTACCATTGACACCAAAACAATGTGCCTCATAGAAGATGAGACACACAGTGCTTATGATAAAATTTATGACATAGACAAGTTGCTGTACACGCAAAGATAAAGCCTTTTACATACAGACAGTACTCACTTCCCTCCCCCATCATGAAATGATTGACAACTTGCGTGATCATTATTTATGCAATCCACGCGACCTTAAGTAATCAAGCAAATAGCCGGGCCTGTCAGTTTGAATAATTCGACAATTTAAACTGTCGATTAAATATCCGTATGCTTTGTCGGGATCTTCTAGTGCCATATCATCATCATGACCGCCTGCCATAGTATCCCAAAGCGTGTTGTACCAAATCAGAGATTTGTCGTCAATTACTTCTACTATCTTTTTTGGCAAAGGATTGCTATCATATTGATAGAGGAGTTCAAAAGCAACAGGATTTAAGTCATCCATAAACTTGATTATATCTCCCTTTGCGTTTTTTCTGTCCAAATTGACGATTGGCATGTAAATGACATCATCTAAGTATGCCCCAAACTCTTTACGAACTTTATCTGGGCTTTTACCACCCTTCATGATTACCTGTTTGGTTGTACCTGTCCTTTCCAATATTTTATATATTTGATCAAAGTATCTGTCAGCTTTATCCAAATTGAAGAGAATCTTGTCTTTACCTAAAAGTAAGGCTTCTTCTAAGGTAGGGACAATCTCTTTTGTGCGAATCGCTATACCATTCCGCAAATTCAGGGTTTTGATTGAGTCGAGAGTCCACTCGTCCACTCGCCCTTTACCAGTTGTAGTTCTATCTAGCGTTTGATCGTGCATCAAAATAATGTGCCCATCAGCAGTGCGTTGCACATCAATTTCAACAACATCAACTCCCATTTTTATTGCATTTTCAATAGCAGGAAGACTATTCTCCATGGCATAACGCCAATCTCCACGATGAGCTACAACCAACACTTGGCTATCATCCCGATCTATTAACTGTTGACGAATCTCATTGGCACGACTTTGCGATATATCACTCAAGATAATAGTCATCCCCCCAGCAGGACGTTGCAGATCAACTTCTACAACAGTGCCTCCCTTTTTTATTGGGTTCTCAATAGTGGCATGATTGTGCGAAGGCTGCGAAGTTCTTTGGAAACTACCACAACTAACAACAAAGAGAAAAAGAACTGGTAGAAAACGGTAGATATGTTTCATATTGATTATATCTTTATGTTACGTATAAAAAACACTTATAATTAAAATTATTTTTTCAATACTATAGAAGGCTCGCTCTCCTTGTTATCTGTATTGATTGTGGAAATACAATAATAACCAGATGGTCCTGCCATGTAACTATTCTTATTTGTAATTGCAAAAACTTTTCCTTCTTTTTTCAAATCTTCAAAGTAATAAATCACAGAACGCACATCCCCTGAAGTTGCCCATTTCAATGTCCCATTTTCAAGCTTAACTTCCTTAGGTTCTACAGGATCGGGTGCAACGGAGCGTCCAATAAAAGGTCTTACTGCAAGATTCTTATAAATGGCTGCCAATTGGTCGGTTATACCAATTCTGTTATTCATTACATTCAGAGCCCTATACATTATGTTACCTACAACCTTTTTATTTTGACGAGTTAAATCGATCTGATTCTTTAATTCGATTGTTGTTTGGAAAGAGGCGGACAAAGTAGGATCTCCAAATCTATAAAACCCATGTCCCGTTATAACAGCGGCATTATAATTATTCTGTGTCCACCAGTTTAACCTTGTTATAAAATCGGCAGTTTTATGTCCAATTTCATGATATAACTGAGGCATCACCACATCTATCCATCCTTCTTTAGCCCATTTTGTTACATCGGCAAACATTTTTTCAACATTGTATTTGTTGTCCGATGTTGGAGCTATAGAAAAAACAAGTTCAGGTTTTGTTGCCACAATTACATCGTGCACCCCCTTGATGGCTTTATCCACATTAGCACGGCGGAAATCCTGAATTGTTTTATGGCCTTCCCCATATTTTTGATAATCTGCTGCATCGGATACGTTTTTATCAGATACAAAAGCAGAAGGATAAAAATAGTCATCAAAGTGAATACCATCAACATCATATTTCGTAATTAACTCTTTCACAATATCAGCCAACCTCTTTTGTACTTCAGGAAGAGCAGGATTATAAATCTGAATTTTATCAAGATCTAATACCCACGAAGCATCCACAGATGAATATAAATCGGGGTATGGATCACTGGAGCTTGCACGAGTAGCAATCCGATATGGATTCATCCATGCATGAAACTCCATGTCTCTTGCGTGTGCCTCATCAATCAAAAACTTAAGCACATCATAATTAGGTGCCTTCCCACGTGTACCAGTAATATATCTACTCCAAGGTTCATAAGAAGACTCATAGAATGCATCACCCATCGCTTTCACCTGAAAAAAGACAGCATTAATTTTCAAATTTTGAAATCTGTCAAGATAGTTTATATACTCTCTTTTTTGCGCTTCTACCGAATACTTTCCATTTGGCCAGTCTAGTCCCCAAGCAGTGGTTATCCAAACCGCTCGCATCTCTTTTTCAGGAAAGAGGAGTGTTTTAGAGTCGATAGGAGGATCAGATGGTTCAGATGGCTCAGACGGTTTTGGGTCAACCTCTTCTTCTGGTTCTGGTTCTGGATAGTCCTCCACAATTTCATCTTTGGAACAAGAGAAATAGAAAAGGGATAAGATGAGAATAAGATAATACTGGGATAATCGTTTCGTTTGTTTCATCTGATTTATTTATTTAGTTTGATGCTCTTTAGCTATTTGCTCAGAGAAAATAATATAATCTCTTATTCGATTGTAGGTATTGGTAATTTTCTTTTTATTGACTCTTTCAAGCAAACCAATGTCTCGGTACGTGCTAAGCCCAAAGGCATTATTTTCTCTTGAATAAACTGCAACAGCTTTTGATTGTTTTGCGCATACACTTTAATCAGCAAATCATACTTGCCCGTTGTATAGTAACACTCTACTACTTGTGGCACTTTTTCAAGAGCTTTCACAATTTCGTCATAACTGTCGGCTTGCGATAAAAACAGTCCGATGTAAGCACACGTAGAATAACCTATTTTTTCTACGTCAACTATAAACTCTGACCCTTTTAGAACGCCCGCTCTTGTAAGTTTCTGCACTCGCTGATGAATGGCTGCTCCCGACACATTGCACTCTCTTGCAACTTCCAAAAAAGGAATACGAGCATTGTTAACAATAAGTTTCAAAATTTTACCGTCCAATTCGTCTAATTCATGTTTACTCATAACATTGATTTTTTATATATATACAACAAAGATTTACTACAAAAATAATGATTCTAACGTGTTAACTGACACAATAGCAGTATTTAATATTAAGTTGCCAACATCTCGAATGGTAACGTAGCAAATAAAGCTGTCGACACACGCAGTGCCTCATCATCAATAAGAAAAGTAGATGTATGAAGCTTGCCCGACTCACCCCTACCAGCTACTCCAAAACGATAATAACACCCTTTGTACTTCTCCGTATAGAATCCAAAATCGTCTGCTGTCATTCGTTTAGGAAATTCTGTCACATTGTCACTCCCAATCAACTTAGTTGCTATTTTCCTCACCTGTTCAGTTACCCCCCGATTGCTAATAGTACATGGATATCCATTTGGAATTGTTACATCACATTCGCATCCATAAGCTGCAGCCGTCGAAACTGCTATTTGCGGAATAATTTCCAACATTTCTCTTCTCTCCTTTTCATGCATACAGCGCAATGAGCCTGCTAATATAACCTCGTGAGGAATTACATTTGTTGCACCATCTGCAATAAACTTACCAAACGACAAAACCATCGGATTGAATGGGTTGCGTCTGCGACTCACAATTTGTTGCATCGCAACAATTATGTTTGATGCTGCAAGCACCGTATCGTTCAGTTCATGAGGCAAGGCTCCATGTCCGCCCTGACCTCTCACCTTTATGTGTACTTCGTCGGCCGATGCCATAATGGTTCCTGTCTGAAAAGCAACTTTGCTGGCTGGCAAATCAACATAGGCATGTTGCTTTACAATAAACTCTGGGTTATAATCTTTAAAAACACCATCTTCCAACATCTGATAAGCACCACTAGGAGACTGCTCTTCTGCTGGCTGAAAAACAAACAAAACAGTTCCACCAAACTCTTTCTTGTGCTGATTGATTACCTTAGCAGCCCCCATCAGTGAAGCAACTTGAGCATCATGCCCGCAAGCATGCATCACTTTTTTGTTGACCGATTTATACGGCACATCATTTTCCTCTTCGATAGGCAATGCGTCCATATCGGCACAAAAAGCAATTACTCTGTCAGATTCAAATGCCCCACCTACCACGGATGCCAATATACCATAACCGCCAATATTTTTCCGATAAGCTATGCCTTCAGCATCAAGGAAATGAGCGATGTATTCACTTGTATTCTTTTCGTTATAAGAAAGTTCAGGATATTTGTGCAAATAACGATAATGACTTATAACATCTGAAAATATATCATTAGTTGCACTTTTTATCCTATTGATAAAGCTCATAACTCAGTCACATTAAAAATATAGTTAGTCCAATTTATGGATAACCAAACCTGATCTCAACTTAGGCTCAAACCACGTAGTTTTCGGCGGCATTATATTACCAGTATCTGCAATAGTCATCAGCTGTTTCATCGAAACAGGATAGAGTGCCATAGCAAAAGCCATCTCTCCGCTGTCCACTCGCTTTTTTAGTTCGCCAAGTCCTCTGATACCACCTACAAAATCGATACGTGTGTCTGTTCTCAAATCTTTAATTCCTAGTATTTCGTCTAGTATCAGATTGGAAGTAATAGTTACATCCAATTGCGCAATTGGATCGTCATCATTGTAAGTGCCAGGTTTAGCTGTCAAGTTGTATCCCTTACCGTCAACATAGATAGAAAGATTGTGCAATGCTTTTGGCTTCAATATTTCTGTTCCTGTAGGTTCCACATTAAAGTTTTTCTCCAACTTCTTTAGAAATTCATCAGGAGTCAATCCATTCAAATCTGTCACTACTCGATTGTAGTCAATAATAGTCAGCTGATTGTCGGGGAAGCAAACTGCCATAAAATAGTTGTACTCTTCATTGCCTGTGTGATTCGGGTTTTGTTGGGCTTTCTCAGCACCCACCAAAGCTGCAGCAGCAGAACGATGATGACCATCCGCAATATACATAGCAGGAAACGTAGCAAATATTTCCGTTATTCTTTCAATATCACTCTTCTCAGAAACTAACCAAAAGTGATGTCCCACTCCATCTTCTGAAACAAAGTCATATTCTGCTTCTTGCTCAATCACTTTATCTACAATCTTGTTGATTTCGCCATTCTCAGGATACGCATAAAATACAGGTTCGATATTTGCATTATTCACGCGCACATGTTTCATTCGATCTTTTTCTTTGTCTTTGCGCGTCAATTCGTGTTTCTTTATTTTACCACTCATATAATCGTCCACGTGTGCACACACAACCAAACCATACTGTGTTTTATTGTTCATAGTTTGTGCATACACATAGTACATTTCTTCTTCGTCTTGCACAAGCCAACCGTTACGCTGAAACATAGTGAAGTTTTCTACTGCTTTTTCATACACATCATCATCATGCTCATCTTTCCCAACTGGAAAATCAATTTCAGGTTTGATAATACGGTATAAAGACTTTTCATTACCCTTTGCTTCAGCACGAGCTTCCTCAGAGTTCAATACATCGTAGGGACGTGATGCAACTTCAGAAACTAAGCTCTGAGGCGGACGAACACCACGAAACGGTTTAATTACTGCCATAGTTTAATATTATTGTTTGATGAAAAATAGGCTAGAGAATATTTAATCTGCTATTTCCTTCCTCTTGTTTGTTTTAAATAAAAATCAGTTACTACACAAAACTACACATTTTTTAGGAGAAAATGTTACAACTAAGAAAATTAATTAATGAAAAGCTGAAAAACAGTTGAAACTCAAAAGACATCAATATCGTAAAACAATCAACTCCCTATAAAACGTGTTGAATAATAGATGAAACCTCTCACTATTTAGTATGAAAATAAAGATTCAATAAAGTAAACAAGACCCATTACTGAGTTTCTGCATTAAAATATAAAGAGCCAATACAATGCTGATTATTGGTGTTGTGATTAACAATGTGGGTTAAGTCTAACTCTACTTCAAACAGTAACATTACCCCAAGTGACTTTGCACGAATAAAATACATGTTAGACTATTTCATCTCCGAAAGTCTCACTTTTTTTAATTGTATTTTTCAGAGTCTTCGATAGTCCTAATAAATTTTATTTGTAGTTTATGACCCTACAAAAGCTCCAATATATTTTATTTGTACTTTTGTAGCATACAAAAGCTCCAATATATTTTATTTGTACTTTTGTAGCATACAAAAGCTCCAATATATTTTATTTGTACTTTTGTAGCATACAAAAGTTCCAATATCTTTTATTTGTACTTTTGTAGCATAC
>CAZXGV010000054.1:0-13973 GCA_964640575.1 uncultured Dysgonomonadaceae bacterium | reverse complement strand
TGATTTTAATTTAGCCATTTTTCACCACCTCCCCAAATCTTTTAGGTTTCACATAGTTGTTAATTAATGGAGTAAACGCATTCATCAGCAAGATAGCGAATGACACCCCCTCGGGGTATGAGCCCCATAAACGAATACACATTGTTATAAATCCGATGCCGATACCATATATAATCATCCCTTTATGCGACAAAGGTGAAGTTGCATAGTCTGTAGCCATAAACACGGCTCCCAACATCAACCCTCCCGAAGAGAGATGAATCAGAGGGTCGTGAGCAGAAATAGGATCAATCAAATACATTGCGCCCGCAAAAACAGCTACAGTAAGTATAATCGAAACAGGAATGTGCCACGTAATAATCTTCTGCCACAACATGTACACCAAGCCTAATAGCAGAGCCATAACACTCATTTCGCCAATAGAGCCACCCTCCAAACCAAAGAACATATCCTTGAATTCTATCAATTTATCGGGGGCATATTTCATGTTTTCCAACACGGTTGCAGCTGTAGCTCCATCTATGGCTTCAACCGTACTGGGCAGGGGCCACGATGTCATTTGAACTGGAAATGAAATCAATAAGAACACACGTCCAAGCAGTGCCGGATTGAAGATGTTATTCCCTAATCCTCCAAATGACATTTTACCCACACCAATAGCAACAATAGCTCCAATGACTAATATCCACAATGGAAGATTTGAGGGCACATTAAAAGCAAGCAATACGCCAGTAATGATTGCAGACCCATCTAATATGGTGGGTTCTTTTTTAAGCATAAAACGCTGTACAACATACTCAGTAATGACGCAAAACAGAACCGAAGCCAACGTTATAACAAAAGCGTCGAAACCAAACACATACAATGAGACAATAAAAGCAGGTACAAGGGCTATAAGCACCCCATACATGTTTTTTGCAATCGTATCTCCACTATGGATGTGTGGTGAAGGTGATACTACAAGTTTATTTTTCATAGTCCAAATCCTTTATGTTGAAGGATTCAATATTTTGAAGTTTGTATTAATTATTTTAGTTTTTCCTGGCACGCATAATGCCCATTACTTTGGTTTTCCCTAAACGAATGTAATCCAACAAGGGCCTATCCGAAGGACATGTAAAACTACACGAACCACACTCGATACAGTCGGTAATTCTCTCCTTCTCTGCCTTGTCCCACAATTCATGCTCCGTGAGTGTCATCAAAACAGTAGGATTGATACCCATTGGACACGCACTCACACATTTGGCGCATTTTATGCAGTCTTTCATCTGCTTGCGACGTGCCTCAAGTGTGGGAATGATAAGAATACCCGATGTGCCTTTCGTAACTGGTATTTCAATACTTGCTACGGCTTTTCCCATCATTGGACCACCACTTACAACCTTGCCAGTTGTTTCGGGCAAGCCACCAGCATGCTCAATTAAACTACTAAGAGGAATTCCTATACGCGACAATACATTACAAGGATTTGCTACATCTTTCCCTGTAACTGTCACTAATCGTTCGATTAAAGGTTTGTTTTTTTGTACCGCTTCGTAAACTGCAAAGGCTGTTCCCACATTCTGAACAACAGCTCCCACAGACACTGGAAGCGACCCCCTGGGAACTTGTCTGCGAATCACTGCATCTATCAGCTGCTTCTCGCCACCTTGCGGATATTGCACTCTGAGTGGTTGAACCTCTATACCAGGATAAGCACTTAGAAGTTGTTTGAATTTCTTTATTGCATCGGGCTTGTTGTTTTCAATACCAATTACAGCCCTGTTTACATTGACTGCCTTCATAAGCAGCTGGATACCCACCAAAATCTCTTCAGTTTTCTCCATCATCAATGCATGGTCGGCAGTGAGATAAGGTTCGCACTCCACACCATTTATAATAAGCACCTCTGCTTTTGTGCCTGGTGGAGGAGTAAGTTTTACATGCGTGGGGAAGGTAGCTCCCCCCATTCCTACTATACCAGCAGCAGCAATTTTATCAATAATCTCTTTGGGGCTAAGGTCACATTCGCGCACCAACGTATCTGTTCGGTCGATAGACTCGTCCCATTCATCGCCCTCTACATCAATAATTACAGAATCGCGCTTATACCCACTTGCATCAAGCACTTTGTCTATTCTTTTCACCTTACCCGAAACAGGTGAGTGAATATTTGCCGACACAAAACCCACAGTTTTGCCCAACAATGTCCCTACTTTCACCTCCTCGCCCCTTTTCACTACGGGCTGACAAGGTGCTCCAATGTGCTGAGCCAGGGGGACGACCACCTGAGCAGGAATCTCTATCGACTCAATCGATTTTCCAGCCGAAAATTTATTCTCTTTTGGGTGAATACCACCAATTCGAAATGTTTTTAACATACTATTATAAGCAATCGATTCATCGTCCTTTGAAATGTTTAGTCCTCCAAAATGGATGCAGCGAATTGCTTTCTATTTAGTTCTATTAGTTATTTTGTTATCTCTTCTATCCAATTAGGCTTCCACTTCAGACTTCTCAGCCTTCGGCTCCCTTTTGCGAGGAGGCGGAAAGTTTAACTCCAAAATTGACCCTGTAGGACACACTGGCACACACTTGCGACACAACCTACACTTATCGTCATCTATATAAGCTAAGTTATTTACCATTGTGATGGCATCAAACGGACAAGCCTTCACACACTTGCCACAACCAATACAAGCCACCGTGCATGCTCTACGAGCTGGCGCTCCCTTGTCTTGATTCACACAACTCACAAATATTCGGCGCGATCTAGGTCCTTGCTTTCGCAACTCGATGATATCCTTAGGACATGCCACCACACACTTATTACATGCAGTACATTTCTCTTCGTCCACTTCAGGGATCAGCGTTACAGGATTGACATGTATGGCATCAAACGGACAAACCGCCTCACAGTCGCCCAAACCATAACATCCAAATGAGCAGTCTGTATCGCCACCATACAGCAGCGCTGCTATAGCACAATTTGTAGCCCCATCATATTCATTTTTCCGAGGACGATTGTCACAAGTGCCATTACAGCGCACTACTGCAATCTTCTTCTTTGCCTTGCCAGCTTCTTTCTCCAAAATAGAAGCAACTTGTGTCATTGTCTCAGCTCCCCCCACAGGACAGTTAAGGTCATCAAGTTCTTCTGCCTCCACACAAGCTTCGGCAAAAGCACTACATCCAGGAAAACCACATGCTCCGCAGTTCACTCCAGGTAGTGCATCTTGCACGGGTTCTATACGCGGATCTTCATATACTTTAAATTTCTGACCAATAAAGTATAAGATGGTAGCTCCACTGGCGCCTACAGCGCCCAAGATACCCGCAGCCATCAACATCATATTCATACCTAATCGTTAGTTTAGTTTTTTTATTGTAAATGCAAGTTTTTCACCCATTCTGCGACGCATCACATACAGAAATGCATAATAAGGAACAAGAGCAACAAGCGCAACCAAAGCAGCCTGCAATTCACTCAGATGCAAAATGGATGTGGATATAATAATTACACTCATCAAAAGAATCAATGGAAGCACAAATGCCCACAGCACTGCTTTGTATCCAATAGAAGTTTTACCCGAAAGCAACACCCGTTCATTCTTTTTAAATCGACCCGATGTATCTATCACCTCCACCATTTTCACTTTAGTATCTGCCGCAATGCATGCATCCTTTGCATGACATTCGCTACAAGCAGTACTTTGCGTGATGCGGATGGTATATTGATTCCCGTTGATAGTATCTATGGTTCCTTCGTGTTCAATCATATCTTATATATACTTAGGAGTGCACATAATATAAACCTGTTGGAAAACAACTAATTTCTGCTTGCATCAAGTAAATGAGTGATTCAAAAACGAGAGTAACGTGGCACATTGAGCCTGCCGAAATGCAATATTTGGCATTTTATCTCACACACTAATTAGATTTATAGTATACACTATCCTCTTTATATTTATCTGCAAATTTAGTTATATTTTTCAGTAATAAGAATTTCAACCTCTCTTTTTAGGTTTATATAATACAAGCAAACTGTAAAAACAGGCTCAAAACATCTAAAAATAAAAAAGGAATCAAAAACAATTAAAGGAGTTACGTGTTTTATTATTTCAGCAAAAGAACTGTGCTAACCCACTATATAAATACACAACAAACTTATAAAAAACAAAAGAGAACATGCTAAGTAAAAAATTAGAAGACTCAATCAACAAACAAATCAATGCAGAGCTATGGTCGGCATATCTCTACCTATCCATGGCAAACCACTTCACTCACGAAGGACTGCCCGGAGTTGCCAATTGGTTTGTAAAGCAGTTTCACGAAGAGCAAGAGCACGCAATGAAGTTTATGGAGTATATGGCTTCAAGAGGAAGCAAAGTGGAATTAAAACCAATCGATGGTGTAGATACAAGTTGGGACTCACTGTTTGATGCTTTTGAAGCCTCTTTAGAGCACGAGAGGGTTGTGACCGCACTAATCAATGATTTGGTTGCAATGGCTCGCGAAGAAAAAGATTATGCTACGGACAATATGCTACAATGGTTTGTGAGCGAACAAGTGGAAGAGGAGGAGTCTGTGCAGGAAATCTTAGATGCTCTGCACCTTATTGGTGATAAGGGACAAGGCATTTATATGCTGGACAAAGAATTGTCTCAACGCAAAGAGTAGCCAACCTTACCAATGACATAATTTTGCAATGTACTGTGCCACTTCGACAGGCTCAGTGAGGGTGAATGCTGCGAAGCAGAAAAGAATTATTAAATACAATTTCGCTAACGCGACACACGGGTTGCAACCCGCGCGAGCGATAGCTTTCAATAGTGAACAAAGAGCAGTGAACAGTTGACAGTTAACAGTGAACAGTTGACAGAAAGCAACATTAACAATTAACAATTAACCATTAACCATTATCCCCCCCTATTTTCGCAAGAAAAACACACAATTCCCACCCCCTTTCACCAAAATACAACTCTAATGTACTATATTTGCACCACTGGCTTGTCATAACAACCTATATTGGTACCACAAAAAAAATCTACAAACAATGAATTATAGAGTAAAGAAACTGGCACTTTGCCTGCTTTTAGATGCCGTTGGATGCATCAGTTTCACACTACCGCTGATAGGAGAGTTCTCCGATATAATCTGGGCTCCTATTGCAGCGTTGATAAGCTATAAAATGTTTGGAGAAAAGCGAGGAAAATATACCGCACTCACCACATTTACTGAAGAGATACTCCCTTTCACCGATATCATTCCCTCCTTTACCATCTTCTGCATTCTTTTCGATTGGATTGGAGTGGGCAATTCAAAACAGACTTCTATTTTACACACTAACACCAAATAAAAAAATAAGACATGTTACAAAAAACTATTTCTTTTCTGCTCTTTTTGAGTATAAGCCTCACAGCATGTTCAAAACCTAAACAAGACACAGGTTTGCTATGGGAAATTTCGGGCAACAACCTCGAAGAACCCTCCTATCTATTTGGCACGCACCACTTGGTGCCTCTATCATTTCTCGACAGCATCGAGGGACTCGACGAAGCCTTCCTAGCAACCGAGCAAACCATTGGCGAGCTGGACATGAACAATGTGGGCGAAATGCAAATGCAACTGATGGTGGCATCCTTAATGCCCGAAGAGTATAGCTACACCACCTTGCTCAGCGAAGAAGACCAGCAGATTTTGGACGAAACTCTCAAAGAGTATATAGGCGCGGGACTCGACCAATTTGGTCAGATGAAACCTGCCATGCTCAACACCCTTCTATCGGTGATGATGTACAAAAAACTATATCCTTCGGATGAAGAAGGGTTGAGTATGGACGAACATTTCCAAAAAGAAGCACGCGACAGATACCGCCAAACATTGGGACTGGAAACTGTGCAAGATCAAATTGAAGTGCTGTTCGATTTGCAACCCATTGAGCGACAAGCCGAATCACTGCTATGCACCATCAAAAACTTGGATTATGGCAAAAAACAGATGGACAAACTGATGACTGCCTACTATGCCCAAGACCTCGCAGCCATGGCACAACTATATGAAGAGGACGACCCCAACAATCCCTGCCCCAGCACTCAGGAAGAGAAAGACGAACTAAACAAAGTGCGCAATGACAAATGGATGGACAAACTACCCGAGATGATTCATAAAAAGCCTTCGTTTATTGCAGTGGGATGTTTGCATTTGGTGGGGGATGATGGTTTGATTAGTCTTTTGCGTAGAGAAGGATACACTGTGGAGTCAATGGTTAATGATTAATTAATTGTTAATATAAAAGCCTCTTCGCTACAGTAGCAAAGAGGCTTTTATATCTAAAAACACACAATTGTTATTGCTCAATAACCATTAGTTATTTTTCTTCGTGTGCATCCTCTATAGCTTCAAATGCATCTTCAAGCGCATCTTCAAACTTTTCAAGAATATTCTTATTTTTATTTTTATCAATTATAATAGAACCATCCTCCTCTTTTTCAGCCGTTGCAAAGTCAGGTAGTGCTTTTGCAAGCAAGTTTCTTAATACAGCATTTATATTTAGCTCAATAAACACTTTAGATTTATCGCCATCAAGAACCAATGGTTTATCTTCATACTCCAACTCAATCTCCAACTCCTCATCGCTTTTAATTGTAAATGGAATTGACATTTCACCTAAATCAAAGCTACCCGATGCATAAATAGTATTTCCTACTAAACCTGCAAAATTTTCGTCTTTGCCATCATACACATCAAATTCAAACTCAATCTCTTCATACGTTCCATTAGGTACATTTGTAGTAGATAGCGTCCAACCCTCAAATGCTTTTTTTGACAATAAATTAATTGGGAAAGGACCCTTCAACTCTTTGTCGCTATAGCCTTTATCCTCCATATCGTCTGACACCTCAAACTCTATTTCAGCTATATTGATAAACATCTTGTCTAACTTAAGAGGACTCGAGTCTTCATCGTCTTCAGCTAACGCTGCAGGCATGTTTGGCGGCAAGATATCACCTTCTTGTGTTGTTCTTAACACAACTTGCACTGTACTTTTTCCTTCTTCTACATTTACTTTGTCATCGTCGTCGCTACTACAGCTTGCAAAAACAGCAAGACCTAAAGTTAAGAACAACAAGTTTCTAAAAATTCTCATAATGTTTTATTTTTATTTATTAATGAATTAAATTGTTTCTGTTTCTACTCTACAGTCTAATAGATGGCGAAAGTATTAAAACGTTGCATCAGATTTTAAAAGAATTTTCCTCAACAAATAAAATAACAACCCAATAAGCAGAAAACACAACAATACAGATAGGCATTTACTTTGCGACAATTACTGTAAATGGATGGATAAACATTTCTATAAGGCTCAATTTGGAATTTCGAATTATTATTCATTCCTTTGAATCTAAGTAAAATAAAAAAGCAGGTTTTTATGAAAAAAATGACATTCTTGTTATCACTAATTTTATTAAGTAGTGTATCGTTAATTGCAAAGGACAAACCAAAAGAAGTAACAGACTCAGAATTAGCCAGTTTTGCAGAAGTCTTTCAAGAAGTACAAGGCATATCAAAGCAAAGCCAAGATAAAATGGTAAAAGCAATAGAAGATGAAGGCCTTGAGTTGCAACGTTACAATGCAATTGGAAAAGCACAGCAAAGCGGAGATAAAGACATAGAAGTTACTGAAGAAGAGATTGAAAAATTACATGCCATTAATAGTAAATTGGTAAAAATCAACTCCGAAACCAGTGAAATAGTAGAAAAAAAACTGGGTGACAATAACCTAACTTCTGAGCGCTATCAAGAGATTTTGCAGTCAGTACAAAAAGATGAGAAATTGAAGATAAAGCTCAGAGATAAACTACAAGAGAAGCTACAAAAAGAGGCACAAGAGAAGTCGGAAGAAGATTCACAAGAGGAATCAGAAGAATAAAAAGAAAAACAAAAAAAATCAGCACTCCATAACCGGTGCTGTTTTTTTATCTTTACCGTCTCTCGTTTCCAAACAGCTTGTCCCGTCAGTATTGCGGGGAAGGAGTACATGGTTTACCCTGTGAGATAAATCGAAGATTTAATGCGTAGAATTATTTCATTGGGTGAATGGTTGTCCATTACCGTTGGTTTTAACCAACGGATAACAGATATAAACATCGCAATTTGGCTTTAGCCACATCTGCAATTTCAACAAGTTGAGCATAACTGACTAATTTACAGTTCACGCCTCTCCAACAGCACCACATTCTCCACATGATGTGTATGTGGAAACATATCCACAGGCTGCACGCGAGTCACCTTATAGTTGACGTCCAACAAGCTGATGTCGCGCGCTTGAGTAGCCGGGTTGCAACTTACATACACAATGCGTTTGGGATTGGCAAACAGGATGGTTTCTATCACATCGTCGTGCATGCCAGGGCGAGCTGGGTCTGTAATCAACACATCGGGGCTGCCATGCTCCACAATAAACTCATTGTTCAATATATCTTTCATATCGCCTGCAAAAAACAGGGTGTTGTCAATGCCATTGGCTTCAGAGTTAAATCGCGCATCTTCAATCGCCTCCTCCACATACTCAATGCCAATAACCTTTCGCACATCGCGTGCCACAAAGTTGGCTATCGTGCCCGTCCCAGTATATAAATCATACACCAAGTCATCTTCCGACAGTTGAGCAAAATCGCGCACCACTTTATACAAGTTATATGCCTGCTTGCTGTTGGTTTGATAAAAAGATTTCGGACCAATCTTAAACCTCAGCCCCTCCATCTCCTCATAAATGCTATCATTGCCCTTCCAGGTTATCACCTCTTGATCGGTGTAACTATCGTTTCTCTTTTCATTAATGATGTATTGCAACGAGGTGATTTGCGGAAACGTCTCAGCCAAGTGCTTCATCAGCATTTCGCGCTTCTCCTCATCATCTTCGGAGAATATGACAATCACCATCAACTCGTCCGTGCTGGT
The DNA here is from genome assembly GCA_964640575.1 of uncultured Dysgonomonadaceae bacterium. Taxonomy (GTDB): domain Bacteria; phylum Bacteroidota; class Bacteroidia; order Bacteroidales; family Dysgonomonadaceae; genus UBA2632. The sequence goes on along the minus strand of CAZXGV010000054.1, from coordinate 5,027 downwards.
AGTGCGAATAACCAATGTGCGCATCAATCCTGTCTGCTGGCGAAGGTCGAAAAACTCAAACTCGTGCTCTAAACAATACTCACGCACACTGTTTCTTATCTGGTTAGACAAATCGGTTTGCAACCAACACTTGTTGATGTCCAGCACCTTATCAAACATCCCTGGCACATGAAATCCCAGTGCATTCATCTGCGAGAACTCTTTGTCGCTCTCAATCTCTTCTTGCGTTAACCAACGCTTATTGGAAAAGGTGAATTCCAACTTGTTGCGATAAAACGTAGTGTCGGGCGCTCCCAATATGGGTGTTATCTCGGGCAATTCCACCTTGCCAATGCGCGTCAGGTTGTCCACCACCTGTTGCTGCTTGTGCTTCAGTTGCAATTCGTAAGGAAGCATTTGCCACTTACATCCCCCACACACACCAAAATGCTCGCACACAGGCTCTACCCTATCGGGCGAATACTCCACAAAGCGCTCTACACGCCCTTCAGCAAACTTTTTACGCTTGCGATAGGGCTGCACATCCACCACATCACCCGGTATCGCAAAAGGCACAAACAGGGTCAATCCATCTACTTTTGCTATCGATTTGCCTTCAGCTGCTACATCTATAATCTTTACTCCTTCGTATAGTGGGAGTTTACGTCTCTTTCTTGCCATATCTTGTGTTGTATAATTGTTTTTTTTGAGGATGCAAAGATACAACAAAGTTGGGGATAATTGGGATTCGGGATTCCGGAGGTTCGAGATTCGGGGTAGATAGCACGCAGATGACGCGGATTGGAATAATGGTTAATTGTTAATTGTTAATGAATTCGCTCTCAACTACTTGCAGCTATCAATTCGCCATGTCATGTTGAGACCCCACCCAATATTTTTATTGGGCAAAAAGAAAAAAATGACATCGAGTTCGATTTGCTGTGAGGCCCGAAGGGCTGATATAATTCAGCCCAGGCTGTCAGGCCTGGGTAACAGGCAGATAGAAGCAACAGAGGGCTGGAAGCCTGGCATAATTCACTCTTGCCTAAAGGCTAAACAACACCCTGGGTTACATCTGAATAGAATGGTGTGAAGGCTGTAAGCTTGGTATGAAAATACAAACTCGGTTTGCCCTTCGTTTGTCACGTCAGTATTGCGGAACAGGCTGTTCGGAAACGAGGGGGGGGGTAGAAAAATCACAAGTCGCAACCTATCCCCACAATCTGCAAAACAAAAGGTTCCCATTACTCATTCACCATTCACCATTTGCCCAATGAAATAAGAAAATTGGGCGGGATCTCTAGAGTGACAAAAGGATTTAAGCAAACAAATATACGATTTGATAGTCTGTTTGTACGATTTGATAGTAAAAGGGTTGTTTTTCTACTTAGCTTTGTATTGAATGCACTTGTCAATACTAACCAATGTTTTAATTTATTGCAAACTCATATCAGTTGATCTCTTCTTTTATTTACCTGCATAATATTTGATAGCTATGAAACAAAAAATCTTATTCCTATTATCGTTCTGTATGGTGTTGTTATTCTCATGTAGCGATAGTGATGACCCAATTAAAGAGATTGAGAAACCATTAATAACGCTCGACGAGAGCAATGTTAATTTTACCAACGAGGGTAGTGAAAAGTCGATATCGTTCGAAACCAATATGGACTGGTCAGCTACCTCATCCCAAGATTGGTGCAAGGTATCCCCCACTTCTGGCACAAAGGGAAGCAAGAGTATTGCCATTACCACAAGTGCCAATAAGGAGTATGATAGTAGAAGTTGCACAGTGACTATAAAGGGTGGAGATGTAACTAAAACTATAACAGTCAGTCAAGGTGAGAATTTAGGACTACTTGTAAGCCAAGATAAGTATGAGCTGAGCAATGGTGAGACCACTATTGAGGTGGAGGTGAAAGCCAATGTAGAGTTTGAGGTGGTGATTCCCGAAGAGTTTCAAGGGTGGATTACACAGACCGAAACACGTGGTTTGGTAGATACTAAACTACTGTTTTTGATTGCTCAGAACGAGGATTATGACAGTAGAGAGGGCTCTATTACAATAAAGCAAACGAATGGAACAATGGAAAGTACTGTCACTGTTTTTCAGTCTCAAACGGATGCTATTATTATTTCGGACAAGGTGTTTGATGTTTCGAGCGAGGCGCAGCAGATTGAGGTGGAGGTGAAGACAAACGTTGACTATGAGGTGCTTATTCCTGAGGATGCCAAAGAGTGGGTGTCGATAGTAGAGACAAGGGCATTGCGCACAGAGACTTTGATGCTAGATGTTGCTGAAAATGAGAGTTATGATGAGCGCTCTACAGAAGTTTACGTAAAAAACAGAGAAACTAGCCTGCAAGATACCCTTACAATAAATCAAACTGCCAATAGAGGTCTAATAGTAGGTACTGATAAATATGAGCTGAGCAATGGTGAGACCACTATTGAGGTGGAGGTGAAAGCCAATGTAGCGTTTGATGTAGTGATATCTGATAATTGGATAACACAACTTGAAACAAGAGGATTGACAGAAACAAAGCTTCAGTTTCTGATTGCTCAGAACTCTACTTACGACAACAGAGAAGGCTCTATCACCATTAATGAGCAAGAGGGAGAGTTGTCGAGTACCATCGCTATTTTCCAGTCGCAAGAGAATGCAATAATACTATCGAAAAAGAGTGTTAATTTATCGAGTGAAAGTCAGACTATAAATGTGGGGGTGATAACCAATGTGGAGTTAGAAGTAATCATCCCTGGCGATGCAAAGGACTGGATATCATATAGCCCAACAAGAGGATTAAGGACAGAGTATTTGTTGTTGAATATTGCTGAAAACAAAGACTCGCACCCTCGTAGTGCTGAGGTATATGTTAAGGACAAAGAGACAGCTCTGCAAGATACGCTAACAATAGCTCAGTCCGCTTATTCAAATCTTGTGGTGGACGACGAGGGTGGAATAATTGCTGAAGACGATGTAACCATTGAAGTTCCTCAAGGTGCATTTACGGGTGAGGTGACAGTAGAGATTACCCAACAACCACCCAACAGTGTGATGGATGAGTATGAGGCATCGGGCTACTATGAGTTGAAGATTCCAAAAGATTTCACCAAACCCCTGAAGGTTCAGTTGCCTGCAAACACAGAGGTGGAGGGAGATGTCTATTTCTGTTTTGCTGCTCCAGGATATCAAAAAAGTGGGCAAAAAGAGACAATCACTACCCATCTTGTAAAGGCTACGAAGGTGGGCGGTGTGTATGAAGCAATGCTTGAGCCTTTCGATGTGGATGTGGATGATGATAGCAACTACGATGATGAAAACATAACCATTGGGCTTGTAAAGGACTATATAGAGGGAGAGATTGTTACTAGAAGTGCTGACAGCAACTTTAAGGTTTTTTGTCCACGTTTTTATGAGTCATACATGGGTTTTTTAACGCAGAGTGTGTCGGAGTCTATCAATATTTTGGATGGGATTGGGTATAACTTTAAAAAACGTGATGCTCCATTACGTATTGTTGTGAAGCCTTTTGGCAATGATGATGGATTTGGCTATTTCGAGCAATCGCTGTATGATAGTTGGAGTCATATTGCAATAAATGGTAAAAAGTTGGATCAGAAAGAGGAGATGAAGCGTACAATTATACATGAATTGACGCACTTCTCGCAAAGCTATTTCGACCCTCGCAATCAGTTTTCGAAATCAAAATTTGAGGGCAATTTTCTGTGGATGTCGGAAGCTATTGCTGTGTGGACAGAGAGTTTGTATGTAGATGGTATATCAATTGTGCAGCAACAGAATCAGATAGCACCATTGGTAAATGGTTTTTATCCCCCTGATGGTAATAGTGGTGTGCGTCAAAATCATGGATATGGAATGGCTGGATTGATACACTGGTTGGCAAAGAACAATGGCAATAGTAGTATTGTAACCCTTGATGTGGCACAAATGAATGGTGCCAAGACTACTTATGATGCTTTTAAAACGGCATTTCCATCCATGTTCGACTCTTATAGATATGTAAGTTTCTTGCACGATTATGTACGCAGTGGTGGTGTAGATGGTATGTTGCTGATTGCTGCGCCAAAGTTACACATAATGGATATGCAGGAGTATCAAACTGCTAAGCCTGAAAAAGCTGAACGCTTCTCTGCTTTTGCACAAAAGATTGATTTTAACCCCGATATTGAGTTCCCTGAGACTTTGGAAGGGTTGAAAATCATGGTGGAAGGTGGAAGGGGCGATTATTGCGACTTGTTGAAGTTTAGCAAGAGCTCCAAACAATTTGAGTTGATTGAGAGCTTTAGTGACAACTATATTTACGATGATGCTAAGGATATTAAAGCCATTCATAATAATAGAGAGTCGCTATATGCGATTTATTACCATCCATATAGCGTGAAGAACAAAGAGCCCATTGTAGTGAAAGCAAAGTTGGCACAAAAACAACCGAAAATAACACTAACAACTTCTAGAGGTATAGGTGAAAAACTTAGTATGACAATTAGTGCAGCAAAGTTTGAAGACATAGCTGACATCTGGATTGACCTTAACAACAATGGGAAACTAGATGAAGGAGAAAAATTGACCAGAGAGTCTCTAGAAGCAACATATACTTTACAATCCAAAACATTCAGCATTTATGGAAGAATTGGATCTTTGAGATGCAGTGGAGCTAATCTCACATCATTGGATGCAAGTGGTAGCGAAACTTTATGGACTTTGATATGCCAAAACAACCAACTAACATCTCTGAATGTAAATGGTTGCACAAACTTAGAAACATTTTTCTGCAATGATAACCGACTCACTAAGCTTGATGTAAGTAGTTGTACAAAGCTAAAAATGCTAGGTTGTAGCAACAATAGCGAACTCAGCTCGCTAAATGTAAATGGATGTGTGTTGCTAGAAGACCTTTACTGTAGTAATAGCAATCTCACCTCACTTGATGTAAGTGGATCTGTGTTGCTAAAAGACCTTTCCTGTGAAAATAGCAATCTCACCTCACTTGATGTAAATGGTTTTACCAATTTAGAAAAATTAA
>CAZXGV010000053.1:0-13999 GCA_964640575.1 uncultured Dysgonomonadaceae bacterium | reverse complement strand
TTTCGCTAATGCAATAAGTAGAAGCACGTTACTACTTAATACACCATTAGCAAACATTTTGCTCAATAAAAATAAAACATACAACTATGAAAACAAAAGCATTAGCAATGGTCAAACTACTTTTTGTTGTTTCTTTTCTACTACATGGAGTAACCTGTAATGGGCAGGAGCTGAAAGAGCTAAACCCAACAATTGATATTATATTTAATTTTACTCCAGAAGCAATTAAGAGGTTTAACTCGGAAGAGTCATTTAAGAAGTGCGAAGAAGTAGAGAGAAAAATGGATGCCGATCAAATAGGCTATGATGAGTTGACAGCTGAAGACAAAGAGATTTTGAAATACTGCGACGAAACCAAAGAGAGTATATGGGAAATTATTGGTGGCGGATCGACTTGGTATAATGGTGGCGGCACAGAGAGGGTAACTGGTTCTAGTTTTTTGAAACCTCAAGGTGGTAATACTTACGTTCCCGAGAATGCCCACGATTTGAACTATGAAACTGCGTGGGTGCCAGAAACTGCTGGTGATGGTGTAGGCGAGTATTTAGAGTATTATTTTGCTCCCGAAAGTCCTAGAATTACACAGATAATAGTGGTGAATGGATATGTGAAAAGCAGGACTGCTTGGGAAAACAACGCTCGTGTAAAGAAGTTGAAGCTGTACATAAACGATAAACCTTATGCCATACTCAACTTAAAGGATGTGTATGCAGAACAACGTTTTGATGTAGAGCCAATAGGCAATAGCAATAGAGACGATTATGATTTATTGCGAGCATCGCCTCAATGGTCGTTGAAATTTGAAATAATGGAGGTTTACAAAGGCAAGAAGTATGACGATGTAGCAATTACAGAAATCTATTTCGACGGTCTGGATATTCTTTGTTTTGTAGGAGGGACAAAAATTGCGCTTCCAAACAAAGGTGCTATCAATATTGAAGAGCTTGAGGTGGGCGACAAAGTGCTATCGTATGATTATTCGAACAATACGCTAATTGAAGCAACTGTCTTGCAATTGGAAAAAGTGATTCATAGTGGGCTAGTTACTTATCTGTTTGAAAATGGAGCTGAAATAACTGGAACAATGGACCACCCCTTTAAAATAAAAGGGAAAGGGTGGTGTTCTCTGTCACCCAAAAAGTCGGAGCAATATAAGGGTGTTGAGAATGCTGGGAAAATTAAAATAGGTGATCTTTTTGAAGTAATTGATGAAAACAGTGAGTTGAATACAAACAGATTAATGTCTATTGAGTATCTTGAAAAAGGAGAAGAGACTTACACGATTTCGAAATTAGATGTTGGCGATAACTTTATAGCGAATGGTTTTCTTGTTGCAGTGGAAGAGTTGGAATAACAGAAACTTGACTCGTGCTAGTGCAGATATCCATCCATGCCAATGAATGCAAAAAGGAATAAAATAAATTTTCGCTAAAGCGATGCGCTAAAAACATAACAACATGAAGAAAAAACAAAGTTTATCAGAATCAGTAACCCTAAGGAATGAATTTAAACGAAAGTTTACTTTATGGGAGTTGTATCGGTCATTTGTGTTTGCTCCTAGAGCAATGAGAAAACTGATTAAAAACAATAGAAGCAAGTTGGTTGACACTCAATTTGTGGAACGTTTGCAACTTGCTGTAACCGAAGTGAATGGTTGCGCAGCCTGTTCTTATCAGCACACACAAATGGCATTGGAGCAGGGCATGAGTAATGAAGAGATAAACAGCTTTTTAAGCGGCGACAGCAATTATACTAAACAAGAAGAAGCAAAAGCTATCCTATTTGCCCAACACTTCGCCGACTCAAGAGGATATCCTAAAAAGTATGCTTACGATTCTATTGTAGAAGAATATGGTGAAAAAGAAGCAAGTATTATCCTTTCAGCAGCTCAAATGATGATTGCAGGAAACATGTATGGAATACCCTTTAGTGCATTTCTTTCAAGGCTTCAAGGGAAACCATACAAGGGCAGCTCCTTGTTTTACGAATTAGGAATGCTTGTAGTAGGAGTTTTATGTTTGCCCTTTGCACTTATTCATGGATTCTTAAGATGGTTGATTGGTCTGCCAAATGAAAGATTTGACAAAAGCACGGATGACGAATAGTATTCATTTTAAAAACCCAGAAACATGTACACATTACTCTTCTGCTTTTTACTTTTGGCAGGTCTTACTTCCAACGAGAACCCCCAGTTGACTATTGAAGTTCAAAATATTGAAGTCGTTGATGGTTATATTAGAATCGGTATTTTTAACTCGAACGAAAAGTTCTTGAAAAAAGACTCCACTTTCAAAAAGTACAAAGTAGCTGTTGAAAACAATACAGAAACAATAATTATTGATGACTTACCAAAAGGTGAATACGCATTTATATTGTACCACGATAAAAATAGTGATGGTAAAATGAACCGCAAATTAATTGGAATCCCCAAAGAGCCTTTTGGGTTTTCGAATAATGTGAGACCTAAATTTTCAAAGCCCACTTTTGATGAATGCATGTTTTTATTGGACGATAATCTTGTATTGCAAATTAAATTAGATTATTATTAATTAAAAAACAGTCATTACGGATTATTGACCGATATCCATCCGTGCCGTTAGCAGCAATAAAAACACTCACAGACAGACATTTACTAACATGTGCATCGTCAACGAAGTCATTTTAATCACAATCAGCCAACTAAACAGACAATCGAAACAAAAAAAATAATATATTAATCACTATGAAGAAAATAGTACTTACAGCAAACTTGCTGCTTCTACTCATCATTAGTTCGTGTGGGAGCAATGGTGAGAAGGAAGAAGTTGTCGTGAATGTAAAAACCGACACAGTGAAAGTGTGCGAAAGTGGCGAAAGTGCAGTTTTCCCTGGAAGGATAAAAGCAGGGGCAGATATTAATCTCTCTTTCAGAATTGCAGGTCCCATCGCAAGCATCAATGTTTCGCCGGGAAACTATGTGAGAAAAGGCGATGTGTTGGCACAAATAGACCCACGAGACTACAAAACACAATTGGCAGCCACCGAGGCAGAGTACAACCAAGTGAAAAATGAAGCCGACAGGGTGATAGCACTCTATAAAAAAGAAGTGGTGACAGAGAGCAACTATTACAAAGCAGTGCATGGATTGGAGCAGATAACTGCTAAGTACGACGCTCACAAAAATGCATTGGCTGACACGAAATTGCTTGCACCATTTAATGGGTATGTGCAAAAGACGTACTATTCGGCGCAAGAAACAGTAGGCGCAGGAATGTCTGTAGTGTCTATGATTAACACCTCATCGATGGAAGTAGAAATAAACATACCTTCTGCCGACTATGCAAAAAGAGATGAAATTGAATCGTTTGTCTGCGTAAGCGACCTATACCCCGACAAGAAGTATCCAATGAGCCTAGCTGGTGTAAACCGAAAAGCCAACTTGAACGAACTCTACACCGTCTATCTCAACCTGAAAACTCCCAAAGGCTATCCCCCACTCACCCCAGGAATGACAGTGACGGTGCATGTGGAATACAAAAGAGCAATGGAAGCAAGCTATATAGTACCCATCAATGCATTGATAAGCGCCAAAACTGGAGATGCTGTATGGGTTTATAACGAAAACGACAACAGCATCAGCAGAAGAGAAATCACAACCAAGGGTATTGACAACCAAGGCAATGCAATTGTTGTGGAAGGAGTTGAGGCGGGAGACATTGTTGTTTCGGCAGGTGCCGCTTCGCTAAAAGAGGGACAAAAAGTGAATCCTGTGAAGAGACACAGTGCAACCAATGTAGGAGGTATGTTATGATTGATTTTGGAAAGTGGGCACTGAACAACCGCAGGTTTGTCTTCTTTTTAGTGGCAGCTTTGGTTGTTGGTGGAGTACTCTCTTTTATTAGGATGAGCAAGTTAGAAGACCCCGAAATAAAGGTGAAGCTAGCAATGGTGGTGACCACCTATCCTGGAGCATCGGCTCATGAGGTGGAGCTTGAAGTGACAGAGCCTTTAGAGAATAGCATCCGATCGATGAAAGGAGTAGAGACAGTAACTAGTCGCTCGATGAACGATGTTTCGATTATTGACATAGAGCTAGACCTGACTGTGCCCGATGCCGAAGTAGAGCAACACTGGGACATGCTGAGGAGGAAAGTGAACGACACAAAAGCCATGCTACCACCTGGTGCAAGCGAACCGATAGTGAAAGACGACTTTGGCGATGTGTATGGAATGTTTTATGCCATCACCAACGATGGCTACTCGGCACAAGAGATGAACAAATACATAGAACTCTTGAAACGAGAAGTTCAGAATGTAAAGGGTGTGGCAGCTATTCAAGTGTACGGATTCCAAAACGAATGTATCAATATAGAGCTATCGCAAGAGAAGATGGCTAATTTAGGGGTGCATCCGATAGAAGTGATTGCCACGCTCAATGGGCAAAACCAAACAGCCTATTCTGGCTACTACCTAAGTGGCGACCACAGAATAAGGGTGACAGTGAACGACAGATACAAAAATGTGAGCCACATAAGCGACCTGTTGCTTCAAGGGCACGAAGAAGACCAATTGAAACTAAGCGATATTGCAACAGTAACCCTAGATGCTGAAAAACCAATAAGAAATGAGATGTTCTACGATGGCGAAAAAGCCTATGGTTTTTTAATTGCTGCAATGGGAGGCATTGATATTACTAAGTTGGGGAAAGAGATTGACGATAAAATGGAGTCGATAAAAAAGACGCTTATTCCCGCAGGGATAGAATTTCATAAAGTGTTTTATCAGCCCGAAATAGTTACCGATGCCCTCTCTGCATTTCTAGGAAACCTGTTGCTCTCTATTACTATTGTGATAGTGATGCTGATGTTTGTAATGGGATTTAAAAGCGGAGTGATTATAGGGAGCAATCTTTTCATTATTGTCTTTGGCACTTTTCTTGTCCTAAACAATTTCGACGGAACACTGCAAAGGGTCTCCTTAGGAACTTTTGTATTGGCAATGGGGATGCTGGTGGACAATGCGATAGTTATTATTGATGGTATTTGGGTAGATTTGAAAAGAGGAATGGACAAACAAGAGGCTCTTACCTCTATTGGCAAGAAAACTGCTATGCCACTTTTGGGTGCGACTCTTATTGCCATCTTAGCGTTTTTTCCCATTTATCTCTCGCCCGACACTGCAGGTGTGTATGTGCGAGACCTATTTATTGTTCTTGCCGTTTCGCTTCTGCTAAGTTGGATATTGGCACTTACACTCGTTCCGATACATGCCGAATTCTCTTTTGTCCGTAAAAAGAGAGGGAGAAGAAAAAAGTCTGACAAAAAAGAAAACACCTCAGAAGTAGCGAGCAACACACACAAGGATGAAAACCAAGACAGAGCTAATGAGGAGGGAAAAGATCCATTCGACACACGTCCATACAGAGCTTTGCGTAGTGTGCTTGCATGGGTGTTGTGTCACAAAACAACCTCTATCGTTATCGCCATGATATTGGTAGCAAGCAGTCTCTTTTTCTATCAATATCTGCCACAGGGATTTTTTCCCGACATGGAGTACAATCAACTCTACATAGAGTATAAAATGCCCGAAGGGACGAGAAGCGAAAAAGTGAAAGAAGACCTTCAACAGATATCACACTATTTGAAACAGAAGGAAGAGGTTACGCATATCACCACCTCTATTGGTGGTACTCCTGGGCGTTACAATTTGGTGAGAAGTATGGCAATGCCATCGATGTCGTATGGCGAATTGATTGTTGATTTTCATAACTATAAAGATGTTGTAAAATCCATTCCCGATATTCAGAAGCATCTCACAGAGAACTATCCACAAGCCTATGCGAGAGTGAAACTCTACAACCTGATGTACAAAGATTTTCCTGTTGAGGTTCAGTTTAACGGTCCCGACCCTGAAATATTGAGAGACCTCACTGCGCAAGCAGAAGAGATTATGAATAAAAACAGCAACACGGTGCTCGAAAATAGCAATTGGGAGCCGAAGGTACCAGTTATGGTAGCTAACTACAATCAACCCTCTGCTCGTTCGTTGGGACTCTCTCGGTCTGACATTGCCATTTCGCTACTTGCAGCCACTGAAGGAATTCCCTCGGGTGTTTTTTACGATGGCAGAGACCGATTCAATATCTATTTGAAAACTGGTGAAAAGCCAGGAGCACCACTGACAGACTTAAAAAATGCGCAAGTATTTGGGATGGTACCTCAAATTGAAAACCTTATTAACAGAGAAACTGTAATGGGCTTAATTAGTGGCTCTATCGAAGAGGAAGAGGTGATAAGCGAGCTCCTTAAAACAGTTCCGCTAAGCCAGGCAGTAAATGGAGTAGCCATTGAATGGCACGACCCACTTGTGATAAGAAGCAATGGACAAAGAGCCATGAGAGCACAGTGTCAGCCTGCTCCTGGAGTAAGTGCGCAAGGTGCACGCGAGAGTATATTGGAAGAGATAGAAGCGATAGAGCTACCTACAGGCTACACCGTAGAATGGGAAGGGGAATACAAAGCAAGTACCCAATCTACCGAATATCTATTTAAGAACTTTCCGCTTGCCATTATCCTGATGATAGCGATTCTTATACTGCTCTTTAGAGACTACAAAAAGCCACTTATCATATTACTATGTATTCCGCTGCTGCTTGTAGGGGTGGTATATGGTATGATGATCTCTGGAAAAGAATTTGGTTTTGTAGCCATTGTGGGAATACTCGGATTGATAGGGATGATGATTAAAAACGGAGTGATTCTTATGGATGAGATACACGAGCAACTATCTTCGGGAAAAGATCCGATGAAAGCATTGCTTGACAGCTCCTCTAGCAGATTCCGCCCAGTGATGATGGCATCAATGACCACCATTTTCGGAATGATTCCACTCTTAGGAGATGCTCTGTTTGGTTCGCTCGCAGTTACTATAATGGGTGGATTGCTAATAGGAACGCTAATTACATTGCTATTTATACCTATCCTCTATGCTCTATTCTTTGGTATTAAACTTGAAAAAACGGATAAAGACTGTGATGAATAATATAAATGTACTAAAAACAAGATACAGAAGTCCTCTCGTTGCTCTTTCATCTCTGATGATTTGTGCTATAACAGTGCTTGCTCAACAAGAGATAACACTTGAAGCTACTTACAAGCAATAAACGAACTGAACGAAACTTACTTGAATGGCAACTCTCTACCCCACAGCTAGGACAAGCATCATAAAACATGGAGATTAGTAATGAGAATATAATCTGAATAGATAATAAAGAACAAGTTGTTTTATTTTATCAATTCAAGCCCTTCCATTGCTGAGGCATCAGCAGGATTAATCAGCTTCACCTTGTTGAATAATAACTTTGCTTCATTGTAGTTGCCCTGGAAATAGGAAGTCCAACCCAGCATCAGCAAAGCATCGTAACCAAAAGGGTACAACTCCACTACTTTCTTGAACAAGGTGTGTGCTTTGTTGTACTCTTTTCGTCCGTAATAAACGAGTCCGAGTCGGTAGAGGGCAACCGTATTATTGGGGTTTATCTCCAGGATTTTATTGTACAAGCCTATTACCTCGTTCCACTTCCCTAATGCCGAAAGTGGTAGGATTAAGCCAAAACGGGCTTCTTCAGAGTAGGGTTTTAGCTTGTGAGCCGTGGTGTAAAAAATTACTGCTTCATCGAACAGTCCCGCATTATAATTGAGCCAACCCAACCGCAAGTTTATTTCGTACGAAGCCTCATTGTAAACTTTTTTAAGTTCGTCCGCTGCCGCCTTAAAATCACCTTTTCTCTCCAACTCATAGCTTTTTGAGAAGGTCGTTTCTAGCACTTGTTGATTCACTTGTGCATCTACTGTAATGATTGCTGTAGATAAAAGAATAATTGCTATTTTAAATTTTAAAAACTCCATGATATTCCTCCTGTAAAAGTGTGTTTTGTAAAATTGTAATTTATTGAGTTGCTTTCAACTCCCGCTACATAAACCCGATATTTCTCTTCAACATCTTGATTGATGTAACGAAAAACAAATTGTCCGTTTCTAAAGATAGGAACATAAATACTCCCCGTAAATTTATGGTTCGATTTGCCTGGTATATTCGAAACAATATAACCTGCAGCTTCCACAAAGCTCTCCATGTCGCCAATCAAGTATTGTCCGTGTAAATGAACCATGCCAAGCTGTGCACCTGCCGAAACTCCGAAGGTGTTGTAACTGAAACTCTTTTCAGAACTTGCTTTAAAATAAGCCCTTGGTGTGAAGTAAAAATTAGCGTTCGAAAAAGGATAATAAGTTACCCAGGCTGAAAGTTGTGTAAAGGTTTCATCAAAAATATTGGCAAAGTTTACTTCTGCTCCTGGCGAAAAGTTCCCAAAGTGGGACCAAACAGAAGTGGAAAAAACATAATCGGAAAACTTATTATTGACTTCTGTAAAAAATGGATTCATAGTATTGTCTAACCCTCCTAAAGAATACGACGTGTTGCCCCAAATAACACTTAATGCTGGCGACAGATGTGTTTTTTGCCCCAACACAATATGCGGATTAATAAAGTATTGGAGCTGTTTGGTTTTAGCTGGAAAAGTTGTTTTCGTACCCCAGTCCACACTTTGTTCAAAAGTGCTTTGCAAATAGGTTATACTGTGAGTCAAAGAGAAACCAGGTACAATTTGATGGCTCAAATCAAATGACTCGAAGTGGTAATTTTTCGAGAAGAAAGCTTCACCGTAGTCATCGTTCACATTCGCCTCTTTACTCAAATCTAGGGTGGTTAAATGATCGAAATCTGAATTAAAGTTATAACCAACCTCTAAAGCTGCAGTCAACAATTTGCTCTTTTTGAATCCAATTTTACTTTTCATGCCATCCGAAAAGCTTTTTGCCAGTTTTGTCGCCTCGCTTTTCCTTCCCGAATAGACCAAACTGTAATAAAGATATTCCTGCAACCACTCGAATTGTTGGTCATTTTTGTAAGCTTTCAAAAACCACTCGGAAGCAGTACGATATTTACCAAGATTGAACAATGCAATCCCTGTACGAGCCTCTAAGTAGAAAAAGTCGATGCCTTGCTTTCGTGCTTCTGCTGAATAATCAATCAACTCTTGCCATTGTTGTTGCTGAAAAAGTTGAAACGATGTGGTGTCAACCTCAACAAAGTTCAGCTTCTTTTGTGCTGATACATTTAGCACAAAAAGGAGCAAAAAGGCAGTTATTACCGTTCGTTTATACATTGTATTTTAATTTTTGCTCTGTTAGTAACTATCGATATTTCAATCGTTCTTTGATTATTTACTGTTACTTTGCAGTTGTATTCTTTTGTTTTATGCCTACCAATTCGCTTTGTAATTAGTGCGTTCATGGCTACATCGCTTGATGATAAAATATCGCTCGCTTCCTTTATCGTCAACTCATAATCAACTTTTAGAAAAAGAAAGAGAGGGGCTATAAAATCTTGAGCAACTTTCAGGATACCGCTGAACATCTGATTCAAAGGGATAGAGTCAGATATTTTACTGTTGGGTAGAAAACCTAATGGGACTTTGTAAAGCGCAGCAAAAACCCAAAACAATGCTCTGTTTTTCTTTCCACTATAGTTGGTAAAATAGTGCAAATCACCATTGTTATACAGATAGGCTTTGCTATTGTCGGCTTTGCTTCTGATGTAGGTAGTATTGTATATGTCTGTCTCCACAACCCATGCAAACTCACCAGCCAGTTTTTGCCATTTACGGTTTTTCGATTCTACTTCAACAATTCCTTTTATCTGCTGTCCAGGAATAAAATGCAAAGCTTCTTGAAGGATTTTGTTCTTGATAGGATTGGCAATTACTGCATCTTTCAAAGGATTTTCAAATGTTTTCAATTGATACTTGCCTCCCTCTTTCAACAAAAAATTGCCAAATGGATAGTCGATGGTTGCCGACCCAATATAGGGTGTTGCCTGAAACTGAAAATGTAAATGTGGATACGGCGAACGTCCAGAATTTCCACATCGTCCAATCACTTGTCCTTGTTTAATATGGTCACCCTTTTTCACATCTACCGAACGATGTTTGAGGTGACTAAGCTTGGCATACAAAAAACTGTTGTGTTGAATAATTACACTGTTCCCCCAATTCTCAAGAGTGTTTACATCGCCAATTTTATTGTCGGGAACAGTATCAATTGCTTCAATAACTGTGCCGTCGAATGGCGCAAGCACCGCTTTGCCAAAACAAAAATAATCTTCGGCAAAATCGCCACTATTTTTAAACTGCGCATCATCTGCATCCACTATAATAAAATCCCATGCATACCTCCAAGCTTCTTGGTGAGTATGCTCCCCATTGTGTGCTTGACTCACTTTCCATTCGCCATAGAATGGCAACGATGCCGAAATGGGAAAAGCAGAAGGAAAACGTTTAATATTGCCTGAATGAAGGTACAAATTCTGTTCGGGATTGCCCAATTGAACAGGAGTCTCGAGGAGATGTTTAGAACGCTTTTCGCGCAACTTCAATGCGTATAAAAACATCAAAACAATCATATTAAAAGGGAAAGAATAAGGAGCTATTTTGAATAAGAAGAATATCTGTTGTGTGCCAATAGCTATTAAAACTACAGAGGGAAGCAACAAAATTATCCATCCGTAACTTACACGATTGGGCAATAAATAGTAGCCGCCCAGTGCAATAGCAGTTAGTATATAGTTGAAGCCAATGAAAGTGTAGTTGAGCGAATTGAACTCAATGCCCACAAATTTGTAAAACAGGAACGCTACCGAATAACCCAAAACAGAGAGTGTGAAAGTGATGCGTGAGTAAATGAGCAAACCTAAGGCAATAATAATTCCAGCCAACAGATGATGCTGAAAAAAGATAGCTGCCAATGAGTGAAAGTAGGCTTTGATAAACGGAGAGTTGACGGAGTTTTCGAGTACATTGTAAAAGTCAACAGACCTTACTCCTCCTATTGCATAGAGCTCGTTGTAAACAAAAATGCTTCGTTCGCTGATGTTTAATGCAGTTAAACTATTGCCTGAAAGCGTAATAATCCAAATGGTAATTAGAAAAGGGATACTCAAAAAAGGCAATCCATATTTTCCTAGAACACCTTGAAAAACAATGGTTAAGAAAAAACATAATACTGCTGCAATGGCAATTAAGAAATACAACTCGATGGATGGTTGATAGAAAAAACCAATACCTAAGCCTACTAAAAGCGCATTAAAACCATACAGACCCGACTGTAAAAAATATTTGTTGTAGCCCAAGGTCCACGCAAGTATGTTCGCAATGGCAACAGCAATTAATCCGCCCAATCCAGCACCATAATCAAAGAAACTGATAACTACTAAAAAAATAGCCAATAGTTTCGATTGGGAGAAAAACACCTGCGAATAGCTGCTCAATAAAACATTCACGATATTTTTCGCTTTTGGGATATTCTCAGTCATTGGTTTTGTTTTTTTGAAATTAGTGCTCTATTTATAATCTCCCTTTTACCGTTGACTTTAGTCAACGGATTGGTATTTTTGCAAAGATATTATTGGCTTTAGCCACATTTACGAAAATTGAAGATGTGGCTAAAGCCAAATCTCGACTATTACACTCTAATCCGTCGGTTAAAACCGACGGTAAAGGTTAAAACCGACAGTAAAGGTTAAAAGCAACGTTAAAGGTTGAAAGCAACGGCAAAAAGTTTTCACCAGTAATGTTATTTTTCAGAAACATAACTCCAACCATATTTTTTCATAAACTCATCAACTTCTTCTTTAAATGACTTAATTTCATGATGTTGTTCTTGTGTCGCAATATATTTACGTACTTTCGAAACGTGGCTTTCACTAACACTTACTGCCCAAAAATCATCTTGCCATTTAAACTTATGTGCAATCACTTTATTTCTATTGATCCAATACGATGATTCCCCTTTTATCAATTGGACTACTTGGCTGATGGTTTGTTCTCTACCCAGTGAAAAAAGACAATGAACATGTTCTTTGTGCCCATTTACCGAATCAAGCCAAATATCTTTCTCTTTTGCATTCTCCAAAATATGACTGAAAACTGTACCCCGTAATTCTTTTGAATTTAGAAGTGGAGTTCTGTTTTTGGTCGTGAATACTAAATGTACCCAAATTCTTACCCAACTCATAGTTTTGTTTTTTTGAAATTAGTGCTCTATTTATAATCTCCCTTTTACCGTTGACTTTAGTCAACGGATTGGTATTTTTGCAAAGATATTATTGGCTTTAGCCACATTTACGAAAATTGAAGATGTGGCTAAAGCCAAATCTCGACTATTACACTCTAATCCGTTGGTTAAAACCGACGGTAAAGGTTACAACCGACGGTAAAGGTTAATAGAAAAATAAAATAAAAGTACCTTCATTATCTCTTTGGATTAAACTCGTTCTCCTTCAATGTTTCTAAAGTTTCCCTCTTTCTAATAATGTGTACTTTCCCTTCCAAATCAATTAGCACCACATTTGGACGATAAGTAATAAACTGCATCCACTGCGTAACATTATAGGCACCCACACGCTCAACTACTAATCGGTCACCCTTTTTAACCTGTGGGAAATTTATTGCCTCACGTATAACATCTATATTCATACAAAGCGGACCGTATATGGTGGTATCCTCCATTAGATCAGAAACTTCACGGCTGGGAAAAACCCCTAAATTATACCAAAATGAGGTGAACAATATATTTACTCCTGCATCAATCACAATGAGTCTTCGACCCGTTGTGGAGCGTTTGTTTGCAAGCACTGATGTAATTAAATAACCAGCGTCGTCGATGAGAGCGCGCCCTGTTTCTAAAAACAGAACAGGTAGATTTTCGTGCGGTATCTCAGAAGTAATAATAGCATTTGAAATAGCTTTGGCATAATCATCGAAAGTGGGGCAAGTTTCCGAGCCAGGCATGTAAGCACCTTTCAAGGTGTTTTTTGATGCAAAACCACCACCCAAATCAATGTATTTCAGCCAGAGATTGAATTTGCGATGTATGGCAACCATTAAATTTGAGAGTTTTGTAGCTGCAACTCCATATCCTGCTGCACTCATTATATAAGTTCCAATATGCGTGTGCAATCCAATTAAATCCAGATTATCGGCAAGCATTATGCGGTTTATGGCACTCCAAGCTTCACCATTTTCATAGTTAAACCCAAAGCGATCCCACATTGGATAAATTCCTGCATCAAGATTTACACGAATGGCTACCCGTGCTTTTTTGTTCATTTCACGTGTAATCTTAATCAGCATGTACAGCTCATCAAAATGGTCGATATGAATACAAGCATTGTGATTGATGGCGAGTTTTAAATCGTCTTCCGATTTTTCGGGACCATTATAAAGGATGTTGCTACCCTTCACACCCAACGAAAGAGCTTTCTCAAATTCAAAAACCGAAACCACTTCTGCCCACGATCCTTCATCGTGAAAGATACTACAAATTGCGTCAAGATAATTGGTTTTATAGGACCAAGCAAATTGCACTTTTGGATAGTGTGTTTCAAAAGTCTGTTTTGCCTCATTGTATGTTTCACGTATTGTTTTCTCGGAAAACACAAAGAGAGGTGAACCAAACTCTTCTGCTAACTGAGCCACAGGAATTGAATCGATTTCCGAAATAATTCTTTGTTTTGTTGACAACCCAAATTTATTGGGAACACCCGCTGTGATTTTACTGATTATCGGTTTTTCGTAGTTCAACTTTTCCATATATTCTAAATTTCTTTATTGATTGAAATTGCTGCAAATCGTTCTAAATCTACAATCATGTCATAAGAGTATCGGACAAACATTTTCCCAATTTTGTATTCTCTCATGGGTTTTACCTCTATTCCCAAGGCTAGTTTTATTAAAGCTTCTGGAATGTTTTGCCCCGAACCAACAGCCAAATAGACCCAAGCCGGAATACGTGGGTTGATTTCTATTAAGTAATAATCGCCAGAGCTAGTTTTTATCAGTTCAAGCTCCATTCCTCCCTTCCATTTTGTTTTTTGAATGAGCATACGGGTGAGTTCCAACAT
>CAZXGV010000052.1:0-14234 GCA_964640575.1 uncultured Dysgonomonadaceae bacterium | reverse complement strand
ATTTCACAGGGCAGACGCATTGCAAATACGCGCGAGCGGCTTAAAAATGAAGGGAGCTTGGCTGATTAAGAAGAGACTCCCGAGTAGGGTGTTTGTATAATCTCAAGATTGAACAATTGTGGAAATGCTAAATAGCATCAACCGTATTGTTTATTTTATTATTATCATTACATACATTATCAAATTAACATGGATTAGCCTAATAATCTTGCTTTATGAGATGAAAAATAGTCAAATCCTACCATTTGTCATTTAATAATAGAACACAGATTAATAATACTTTATAACCATTTTGTGTTTGGAATTAAATTGCTTCAATAAGTTTTTTTATTATAACAAAGTCCTTAAATTTGTGATATATAAATTAAAGATAATACTATTGACACTATTATGAACAAAAAAACTATCGTAACGGGAGTTATTGGTGCTGACGTACACGCTGTTGGCAATAAGATTTTGACTTATGCCTTAGAAGAAGCCGGATTTGAAATGATAAATTTGGGTGTAATGGTTTCGCAAGAAGAGTTTGTTGAAGCTGCAGTTGAGACAAATGCAGATGCCATTCTTGTATCATCTCTTTATGGACATGGAGAAATTGATTGTCATGGATTGAGAGATAAGTGCGACGAGGCAGGTTTGAAAGACATTCCTTTATTGGCAGGTGGAAATTTGGTGGTTGGTAAACAAAATTTCGAAGATGTTGAAAAACGATTTCTGGAGATGGGGTTCACCAAGGTTTATCCTCCCAATACACAACTTGACACTACCATTGCTGACTTAAACATCCTTTTTTCTAAATAAACATGAAATATCTTACTGCAGATTTTGGCAGTACATATACCAAACTAACCGCTATAGATGCCATTAAGGCAGAAATACTTGGCACATCAACTTCATTCACTACTATTGATACTGATGTGATGGATGGCTATAACTGTGCTTTGCAAAAACTGGAAGATAATATTGGTGAATTCAAATACGATCAACTTCTTTGTTGCAGTAGTGCAGCAGGGGGGTTAAAAATGGTGGCTTTGGGACTTGTGCCCGGACTAACCGCAAAAGCCGCAAAAATGGCAGCTTCAAGTGCAGGGGCAAAGGTAGTTAAGACTTACGCTTTTGAAATATCTAAAGTAGAACAAAACGAAATATATGAAATTGATCCTGACTTGGTGTTGCTTTGTGGTGGCACTGATGGTGGGAATAAAGAGGTGATTATTAGCAACGCTAAGAAGTTGTGTGAAATTGACAGAGATTTTTCCACAATAGTTGCAGGAAACAAAAGTGCTGCATGCGAAGTAGAAGCAGTTTTTTCAGAATCAGAGAAAAACTTCGTGATTACAGAAAATGTGATGCCCGAGTTTAATAAACTAAACATTGAGCCCGCAAAACAAAAGATAAAAGAGTTGTTCATTAGTAGAATTATTGAAGCAAAAGGACTTAATGAAGTCCAAAGTATGACTAACTTTGAAATAATTCCTACACCACTTGCTGTATTGAATGGATGTGAATTGCTTAGCAAAGGTACTGACTCAACTGAGGGTATAGGTGACTTGATGGCTATTGATATTGGTGGCGCAACTACTGATGTTTACTCAATTTCGGCTGGAACACCTACTTTTGATAATGTAATGATAAAGGGATTACCCGAACCGTTTAATAAGCGTACAGTTGAGGGTGATCTTGGTATGAGGTATAGTTTGACTTCTTTAGCAGATGAAACTGATTTAAATGCATTGTCTACCGAAATTGGAATAGAAGTTGACGCTATTTTGAATTGGATTAAAACTTGCAAAGAGTTCCCTAACACTTTAGCAAAAAAAGACAGTGATAATCAAAAGATAGAAGAAGGATTGGCAAAGTCAGCCTTGAAGATTGCTGTGGAACGACATACTGGGAAAGTGGAAACAACATTTACACCATTTGGACAAATGTATATTATAACAGGGAAAGACTTGACTGAAGTAGACTTTGTAATAGGTATAGGGGGAGTATTAGTCAATGCTGAAAATCCTGACACTATTTTGGAAGGTGCTAAAGCTAACAAACAAAACTTAATGACCTTGAAACCAAAGCAACCAAACTATTTGTTGGATAAGAAGTATATATTTGCTTCTATGGGACTTATAGGTGAATTAGATGCAGAGTTAGCGTTAGCTATCATGAAAAAGGAAATAACTTAAGTTTTATTACAAAAGATAGAATCAGTTACTTCCGTAGCATGCTATCTAAGATGATAAAGAGTTCAAATAAGGTATCACTTTTAAATTGATAATAGATACATTAATTAATTGGTAATTAAAAAGACAATATGAAAATTAGCAACACAATGCTCTCTAACGATCAGTTCTTTGAAGAGCGAAAAGAAGTATTAGGGCAATGGAAAACAGGCGAGAAGGTTGACTTCGAGGAGTCTGTAGCTTACCAAAAATCAATACCTGAAGTAAAAAGATTTGGAGTGAAATTAGCGAAAGCTAAAGCGGAAGGTATCACTCTTATGCAACCACGAGCTGGTGTTGCTTTAGAAGATGAACACATAAAATTATTGCAGTATCTCGAAAATGAAGGCGAGGCAGATTTGTTACCAACTACGATTGATAGTTATACAAGACTGAACAGATACAATGAAGCAGAGGCTGGGATTTTGAAAAGTCGCGAAACTGGTCGTTCGATGCTCAATGGTTTTCCTGCTGTTAATTATGGTGTAGATATTTGTAGAACTGTTACTTCAGCTCTCAAGAACCCAGTTCAGGTACGACATGGAACTCCAGATGCCCGTTTATTAACGGAAATATCCATTGCTGGAGGATTTACTTCTTTCGAAGGTGGAGGAATTTCTTATAATATACCTTACTCTAAGAACCACTCGCTCGAGAAAACAATCTCACACTGGCAATACACAGACCGATTGGTAGGGATGTATGAAGAGGCTGGGGTATCCATTAATCGTGAACCATTTGGCCCACTTACTGGGACACTTATTCCAGCATGCATATCAAACTCTGTGGCTATTATTGAAAGCATCTTGGCGGCAACGCAAGGAGTTAAGGACATAACAGTTGGGTATGGACAATGCGGAAACCTTATTCAAGATGTGGCTGCTATACGCTCATTAAATATTCTTACTCGAAAGTATTTAGATAGATTCGGTTTTACTGATGTGCGCATCACAACAGTTTTTCATCAATGGATGGGAGGATTCCCTCAAGATGAATCTAAGTCGTTTGGTGTGATCTCTTGGGGAGCAGCAGCTGCAGCATTGGCAAAAGCTACAAAAGTGATTGTTAAAACTCCTCATGAAGCAATGGGAGTTCCTACCAAAGAAGCTAATGCTTCAGGATTGCGCGCCACGAAGCAGGTTATTTCCATGTTGAGAGATCAGGACTTTCTTGAAATACCTGCGATAGTCACTGAGAGTGAAATTATAATGAGTGAAATGAAATGTATTCTTGACAAAGTGGAAGAGTTGGGTAAAGGGGATTATGCTATGGGTGCTATTGCTGCTTTTGAGGCAGGGGTAATTGATGTGCCTTTTGCTCCAAGTCGTTACAATGCAGGAAAACTTATGCCAGCTCGTGATAACGATGGTGCAATAAGGCTACTTGAAGTGGGCAATCTTCCCTTCACTCAAGATTTGAAAGACTATCATAAAAAGAAATTGGAAGAGAGGGGTGCTTTTGAGAAGAGGCCAGTGAGTTTTCAAATGGTGATAGATGATGTATATGCAATTGGAAAAGGCTTTTTGGTAGGCAGACCCAAAAAGAATTGACGCTCTCCTAAAATTAGATGATATTTTAAATAATAAAGATAACAATGAAAATAAAAAAAGTAATCTGTGCACCAGGTAAAACTGGATTCTATTTTGATGATCAAAAAGCTATAAAGTTAGGGGCAAAAAATGATGGTGCATTCTATCAAGGCGAACCTGTTACTTCGGGATTTACTGCAGTAAGACAAGCAGGTGAGTCTATCTCTGTTTTATTTATTTTAGAAAATGGAGCTGTTGCTCATGGAGATTGTGCTGCTGTTCAATACTCTGGTGCAGGTGGTCGCGACCCTCTGTTTTTGGCTGAAAACTTTATTCCTATAATTGAGCAAGAGATTGCTCCTTTGTATGAAGGTAAAAAGATTACTTCTTTTAAAGAGATGGCGGATAGGGTAGATAAACATATTAAAGATGATGGTAAACCATATCATACCGCTATTCGTTATGGTGTATCGCAAGCTTGTTTGCATGCAGTGGCTTTAAGCAAATCGAAAGTAATGGCACAGATTATTGCGGATGAGTATAACACAACAATTTCATCGAAGATAATTCCAATTTTTTCGCAATCGGGCGATGATAGATACATGAATGCCGATAAAATGATTATGAAAGGTGTTGATGTGTTGCCGCATGCTTTGTTTAATCATGTAGCGACTAAAGTAGGAAATAATGGAGAAAAAATAAAAGAGTACCTTTCGTGGTTGAGAGATAGAATTACAAATAACAAGCCATTCCCATCTTACAATCCTGTTATTCATATTGATGTATACGGAACATTGAGTATAGTATTTGACAATGACCTTAATGCTATTGCAAACTATATGACTGAATTGGGTGAAATAGCAAAGCCTTATCAATTAAGGGTGGAAGGTCCTGTTGATATGGATGGTAAGGAAGACCAAATGAAAGCGATGAGCAAACTTAGAACACTACTGGAAGAGGAAGGTAGCAATGTTCAAATTGTAGCCGATGAATGGTGTAATACTCTTCAGGATATCAAAGATTTTACCATTGCAAAAGCAGGACACATGATACAGATTAAAACTCCTGATTTGGGTGGAATCAACAACTCGATAGAGGCTGTGCTTTTTTGCAAAGAACATGACACGCTTTCATATATAGGTGGAACATGTAACGAGACTAATCGCTCAGCCGAAGTATGTGCACACATTGCTATGGCAACTTCTCCTGTACAATACTTAGGAAAACCTGGCATGGGTGTAGATGAAGGTTACATGATTGTGCACAACGAGATGAGTAGAGTTTTAGCGCTAAAAGATGTCCTGTAGTACTCAGGATAAACGTCGATCAAAAAAAATATTCAATATGGATGAATTAAGAATACTTTCGCCCACTGCGATATTGGGATATGGTTTCCCAATGGAATCATTTGAAGAAGGAATGAAACGCAAACCTCACGTAATAGCTGTTGATGCGGGGTCGACCGACCCAGGTCCATACTATTTAGGTGCAGGTAAGTCTTTTACTGATAGAAACTCAGTAAAAAGAGATTTAGAAATAATGATTCCCGCAGCTTTAGAGCAAAATATACCTGTAATAATTGGAACTGCAGGTGGTTCTGGCGGAAGACCTCACGTAGAGTTTTGTTTAAACATTATAAAGGAAATTGCGAAAGAGAAGGCACTCTCTTTTAAATTGGCTGTTATTCAGTCTGAATTTGATAAAGACTTTATCAAGCAAAATTTGAAGGATGGAAACATTGAGCCGTTACATCCTGCCGAACAATTAACAGAAGAAGGTATAGATGAAACTGTTAGAATTGTTGCGCAAATGGGCGAAGAACCATTTATGAAAGCTTTAGACGAGGGTGCAGATGTAATATTGGCTGGTAGATCGTATGATCCATCTGTTTTTGCATCACTGCCTATTAAGAAAGGATTTAATAAAGGGCTTGCCATTCATTTGGGTAAAATATTGGAGTGTGCGGCAATTGCTGCATTGCCAGGAAGCGGTAGTGACAGTATGTTTGGATATTTACGCAAAGATAACTTTGTGCTTGAACCACTATCTCCACTCAGAAAATGTACAACTCTATCGATTGCTGCGCATACTTTGTATGAAAAGTCGAATCCTTATATCTTGCCTGGTCCAGGAGGTGCAATCAATTTACATGAAAGTGAGTTTAAGCAAATAGATGATAACAAGGTGCAAGTTTCGGGCAGCAAGTTTGTTCCAACAGATAATTATTTTGTGAAGCTTGAAGGGGTTAAGAAAGTGGGTTATCGCACTATATCATGTGCTGGTGTGAAAGACCCGATAATGATATCACAAATCGACAGCATTGTTCAAAGTGTAAAAGATAGAGTTCAAAACAACTTTGAAAACTATGGAATTACTGACTTCTTCTTAGACTTTAAAACCTATGGAAAGAATGGGGTAATGGGCATGTTTGAGCCAAAAGATGTAAGAGTTGGCGATGAGTTGATGATTATTATTGAGGCAGTAGCTCCTACTCAAGAGCAGGCAAGTACTATTTGTGGCTTTGCCCGCAGTACACTATTGCACTTTGGTTATGAAGGACGTATTGCCACTGCAGGTAATCTTGCTTTTCCATTCTCTCCTTCGGATAGTGAAATGGGTGAAGTATATGAGTTTAGTGTGTACCATCTATTGAAAGTGGAGAATCCAACGGATGTTTTTCCAATAGAGTACATAGAATTTAGCGAGTAATCAAAAATAACGAAACGATGGAATACAAATTAATAGATATAGCCTCAGTAATACGAAGTAAAAATTCAGGTCCTTACGAATTGACCTTTGATGTAATATTCAAAGATTTTGAAATGTATGAGAAAGTGAAAGAAGCAAAAGCTATTAACGAAAAAGAATTTGCTGCACTTTACAATATCCCAGAGTCTGACATTATAAGTTTAGTCTATTTTGATCCTGCCAAAGCAGTTAAAGTAACTATTGTAAGACCAATATCTTCTGGAGCATTAGGTGAAACAGATGTGTATGGAGCTCAGCAACATGCTCCTTTTATGAACTTTAAATTCACACTTTAATTAAAAAAAGATTAAAGAGTATTTCTATTTTCAGTAAAATAAATTAATCAAAAACAGAAGCTTATGCGCAACCTCATTCAAGAATATATGGTTTCGTCGCAATACTATGCGCCGAGAGGTAGAGAGCGATTAATGTTTTTAGGAGAACAAATTGCTCAAAAGCATTTGCATTACAGTGATAGCTTAATTGGTATTGTAGGTGATACAGGTTCGGGCAAATCTTCGTTAATAAATGGTATGTTTCCAGGTCTCGAACTCTCTAATGACGATGATATAATTCATCCTCGTAAAATTATGCAGGTGAGAGATTTAATGCAGGATATACCAGATGCTGCAACCTACCATTTGGATATGCGGTTTCAGATGGCATTTACTCAAATGTATGAGATAGTTGACTTTGTTCGCAAAGTGTTGAAAAAGAAAAGACGCATTGTGATTGAACACTTTAATTTACTGTATGAATCTCTTGGTCTTAATGCAGATATAATTGTGGGAATAGGAGAGGAGATTATTGTGACACGCCCCACTATTTTTGGTCCTATTCCTGAGAGTATTTATGAAATAGTACACATGTCGCTTAAGTATCGCAAAATGGCTCATACAGCTGAAGAGGTAGTGGCACAAGTGATGATGAAAGAGTTTGGAATAACTATTAACGACTTTTACAGTTCAGACATTCGTAATGGCTTTGTTCTTAAGTTTCCCAAAGAACCAGAGATTGATTTGGAGAGGCTTGAAAAATTATCTCAGGAAATGTTATCTCAAAACTTGGATGTATCCTATTATGATGAGGACCACATTAAGATGGGCGATCAAATAATTCCTTGTGATGGTGCACGCTTTCATGTGAATAACACTTCGGAGATAGAACACTTTTCGCTTCTCAAAGGATTGATTCGGGATCCTAAAACGAAAGTTTATAACCTAATAGGGGTTATTGATGGTAATTTGCAAAATATTGAGAATAGAAACACCATGTATTTCTTACAAAGACAAATTTAAAATGAGAAAGATAAAAGCATCACAGATATCAGAATTAGTAGAAATGTTATCTATTGAAGCATGTTGTGTGCTTCCCGATGATATCAATTTGGGCTTCAAAAGTAGTCTGAAAACAGAGCAATCCTCTTTGGGAAAGGAAATAATAGAAACTTTGATTCAGAATGCTCAAATAGCTAAAGCGGAAAGAAACCCTATTTGTCAAGATACTGGAATGACTGTTGTGTTTGTAACAATGGGACAAGATGTCCTCATTTGCGGTGGTTTTATTGAAGATGCCATTAATGAAGGAGTTAGAAATGGTTATGAGAAAGGATATTTGAGAAAATCTGTAGTGGGTGATCCACTGGAAAGAATAAATACCAACGATAATACACCCGCAATTATTCATTATGAAATTGTTCCTGGTACAGAATTCAATATTGTTGTTGCACCAAAAGGATTTGGAAGCGAGAATAAAAGCGGTTTAAAAATGTTGACTCCCAGTGATGGAGTAGAGGGGGTTAAAAGTTTTGTACTTGACACCATTTCATCAGCAGGAGGGAATCCGTGTCCTCCTATTATAGTGGGAGTAGGTATTGGTGGAACAATGGAGCGTGCCGCTTACTTAAGCAAAAAGGCTTTGCTTGCCCCTGTTGGCTCCGTTAATGAAAATGAAACTCTTGCATCTTTAGAAAAAGAACTATTGGAGAAGATTAATAAGTTGGGCATTGGTCCTGGAGGGTTTGGTGGTACTACCACTGCGCTCGACGTAAATATTTTAATGAATGCTACACATATTGCAGGGCTTCCAGTAGCGGTTAACATAGGATGTCATGCAACACGTCATGCAGAAGGGAGATTGTAGAAAAATGGAAGAGAGAGTTATTTTAGAAGCACCATTTACTGATGAAAAGATTCAATCTTTGAAAGCAGGAGAAATGGTTTATATTTCAGGAACTATTTATACTGGGCGGGATGCAGCTCACAAGCGCTTGTATGAAATGATTGAAAAAGGTGAAGAAATGCCTTTTGACTTTGTGGGACAAGTAATATACTATGCAGGACCGTGTCCTGCCAAGCCTGGTAAGCCTATTGGTTCTGTAGGTCCGACAACGGGAGGTCGCATGGATGCTTATTCACCGACACTTATAGAGCATGGATTGAAAGTGATGATAGGTAAAGGTTCGCGCAGCGAAGAGGTTGTAAATGCAATTAAAGAACATACTGGAGTTTATCTTGCCGCTATAGGTGGTGCTGCAGCACTAATGGCTCGTTGTGTGGTGAGTTCCGAGATAATTGCTTTTGATGAGTTAGGTACTGAAGCTATTCGTAAACTTGAGGTAAACCAGCTTCCTGTAATTGTAGCAATAGATTCGGAAGGAAATAATGGTTATGAGTTAGGAAGAGAGAAGTATTCAGTCACGGAATAAATTCTATACACGATAATAAAAAAAAGCGTTTGCTGAAAATTAAACAGCAAACGCTTTTGTGTGTTATTATGTGAATGAGTGTATCAACAGATTGTAGTGAATAAACTTCGTTCACTATTTAGTTCATCAATTTGCTTGAACAAAGCTTTTGTTTGTGTCAATACAAAACTGTGGAAACATTAGCTTTGGTCCTCTTTCTTGAGAGGTTCTTTAGCTTTGGTTACATTCATCACAATCTTCTCCTTCTCTTTATCAAACTCAACTTCTATAGAGTCTCCTTCGCTTACACTGGTTAGGATTATCATCTCTGCCATTTCGTCTTCCAAGTGCTTTTGGATTGCACGCTTCAATGGACGTGCTCCAAACTGAACATCATATCCTTTGGATGCAATAAAATCTTTGGCTTCGTCTGATATTTTGATTGCAAAACCTAACTCTTTAACTCGTTTGTAAAAACCTTCAAGTTCTAAATCAATTATTTTATAAATTGAATCTTTACTCAACTGATCAAACATAACGAGATCATCAACTCTGTTGAGGAATTCGGGCGCAAATGCTTTTGATAGTGCTTTTTTAATTACACCGCGTGCATGCTCCGTGTCTGATAGATCCGATGATGTGCTAAAACCAACTCCTCTACCAAAGTCCTTTAATTGGCGAGTACCAATGTTAGAGGTCATTATAAGAATTGTATTTTTAAAATCAATCTTTCTACCTAAACTATCGGTTATATGCCCTTCATCTAATACTTGGAGAAGGAGATTAAATACATCGGGGTGAGCTTTCTCAATTTCATCGAGCAATACCACAGAATAAGGTTTGTGTCTTACTTTCTCTGTAAGTTGACCACCCTCCTCATACCCAACGTATCCTGGAGGTGCTCCAACCAAACGTGAAACTGTAAACTTCTCCATATATTCACTCATGTCCACTCTAATGAGATTATCAGTCGAGTCGAATAAGAATTTGGCGAGTTTTTTTGCTAAATGAGTTTTACCAACACCCGTTGGACCTAAAAACATAAAGGTTCCAATTGGTTTATTAGGATCTTTCAATCCAACTCGGTTTCGCTGTATTGCTTTAACAATTTTGTCAACAGCTTCATCTTGTCCAATTACTTGTGATTTTAAAACATCTTTCATTTGCAACAGACGCTGTCCTTCTGCCTGAGCAATACGCTGAACAGGCACTCCCGAAATCATAGCCACAACTTCGGCTACTTTTTGATCATCAACTATTTCAGGTTTCTCTTTAATCTCTTTTTGCCAGCGTTTTTCCTCTGCTTCCAATGTTGTGAGCAACTGCCTTTGCTTGTCACGATAGCTGGCAGCTAATTCATATTTCTGATCTTTTACAGCATCGTTTTTCTGTTGCTCTACCTCTTCCAGTTGCTGTTCAATTTTTTCGATTGTTTTTGGAATGGTAATATTGGAAATGTGAACTCGCGATCCAGCTTCGTCTAATGCATCAATTGCTTTATCTGGGAAGTTACGGTCGCTTACATATCGCTCAGTTAAAGTTACACATGCTTCCAGAGCCTCATCTGTATATTTCACATTATGATGCTCTTCGTATCTGTCTTTAATGTTTTGCAATATTTGAAGTGTTTCTTCGCTGGTGGTTGGATCCACAATTACTTTTTGGAAACGGCGTTCTAATGCGCCATCTTTTTCTATGTTTTTTCTATACTCGTCCAATGTTGTAGCACCTACACATTGAATTTCGCCTCTTGCTAAGGCAGGTTTCAACATGTTTGCTGCATCCAAAGATCCAGTAGAGCCACCCGCACCCACAATGGTATGTATTTCGTCAATAAATAGAATTATATTGGGGTTCTTTAACAATTCGTTTAAAATAGCTTTTATGCGCTCTTCAAACTGTCCACGATATTTGGTTCCAGCAACAATTGATGCCATATCTAATGCAACAACACGTTTGTCAAACAAAATACGGGATACTTTCTTTTGTATAATACGTAATGCTAATCCTTCTACTATAGCCGATTTACCTACACCTGGCTCTCCAATAAGTACAGGATTGTTCTTTTTACGACGGCTTAGAATTTGAGACAAACGCTCAATTTCTTTATCTCGACCCACTACTGGATCTAACCTGTTTTCACTTGCAGCTTTAGTGATATCTGTCCCGAAGTTATCCAAAACAGGCGTGTCTGATGTTGTTTTTGCTGCAGGTCCTCCCCCCATTGGTCTTTGAGAAGAAGAGCGACCTTTCATACCATCATCGTCATCTTCAGTAAAATCAGCACCCATTACTGGATTCTTTGTTTGATCGTCCAATTCTTTGTCACTTCTACTATCAACTATACTTTTCACATATAGCAACGCACTTGAGTAGTCAATATTGTATGATTTCATAATTGAATTAATCAATGTCTTTTTATCTTTTAATAAAGCCAACAACAAATGCTCAGAGTCTGTTGGAGAACTTTTAGTAAGACGTGCTTCTAATATGCTCATCTTTAGTATTTTTTCAGTGCTTTTGGTTACTACCAATTCATTGCTCCCTTCATCAGATTCCTGAATTTGTCTTATCTGAGAATCAATCTGCTCCTTTAGAGATTTTAGATTAACATCAAAATCTTGTAAAACTTGAATCGCCAATCCATCTCCATCACGCAGGATCCCTAACATCAGATGTTCTGGACCAATATAATTGTTTTGTAGTCTTCCAGCCTCTTCACGGCTATATGCCATGATATCTTTTACTCGCTTAGAAAATTTATTATTCATTTTTCTTTCCTTCCTTATAATATTATACTAAGTACAAATATAGCAGTTATTTTATGTGCTATAGATTACTATCTATATTTATTAGAGCAAAAACAGTGCCACTATTATTTTAACAAACACAATTATCTTATGCTCAAGAATAAAATAAGCGACACATTAAATGTAATGCACCGCTTATTCGACTATTTTAAAATGGAAAGGTTTATTATGATAAGAATGCAGTTAACATCCAAACTGTTTTTTCTTGACTTGAAATGTAGTCACCCATAAGAGCAATAGTACCTTCGTCATTAGCTTCGTCTGCTACTTCTAAGACCTTGCGTTCTTTGGCAATTAATACTTTGAGGTAGTCTAAAACAAGTTTTACTGTTTCTCTTCCATCAGAAACAACATCTGATTCTTTAATTTCACTAACTTTTAAATAATCGGTAAAGTTGTGCTTTGGAGTTTCACCTAACATTAAGATGCGCTCCGCTACTTCGTCAATTTGATCAGCCGCTTCGTCATACAGCTCTTCGAATTGATCGTGTAGTCGATAAAACTGTTTGCCTACAATATTCCAATGAAAACCACGAAGGTTTGTATAATATAGTTGGAAATTGGCTAAAAGGCTTTGTAGTTCGTCACTAACTTTTTTTGTAGCGTTTTTGTCTAAACTTAAATAATCTGTTGTTTTCATACTTTCTATTTTATAATTTGTGTTTGTTAATTTCTAAGTGTAAAGATACGAGTTTTTAAGATAGAATCAAAATAAAGAAGGTTCTATGAAGCATTGATTCTGTCTATAATTCTAATTGAGAGATTGAATATGCTTATTTCGATTAAGTAAGTATATCCTCTGATAATAAAATTTCATTATTCTACATTAGATATATAATAGTTGAGTATATGGCTACTTTTATAACCGTTACTTATCCTTATTGTTTTTAGGTTTAGTTGTTTTTAGAGATTTTATATTTGTTGTAACACGTGGTCTAGCTTTCGATCCTGGAATATAGTCATGACGATACATGTTGAAAAGCAAAACCAAATAGGAGAGGAGCAGTGGACCAAAGATGACTCCCCAAAAACCAAACATTTGCAGACCGATTATAACACCAAATATGGTTATAAGCGGGTGTATATCGGCAAGTTGTTTTTGGAGCATAAATCGTGCTAAGTTGTCAACTCCTCCAATCACAATTAGACCGTAGAGTAGAAAAATCATACCTGATAGCACATCACCTGATGCAATTATACCGATACCCAAAGGAACCCATATGACCATTGTTCCTACTACAGGCAATATGGTGGAAAATGCTGTGAGAATAGCGAAAAGAACAGGTTTATCTATCCCAAAGATAATATAACCAATTAGAGCAAACACACCTTGGATGATTCCAAGTAGTGGAATACCTATTGCGTTTGCACGAATGATTTCCTTGGTCTCTTCTGCAAGTATTTGTTTGTTTTCCTCCCTAAAAGGCAGTATTTCTTTAAAACCGTCTTCAAATCCTTTATAATTATACAGCATGTAATAAAGTATGAAAAGTACTACAATACTGTTTAGTATTAATGAATAAGTACTTGCTGCCAAAAACTGGAGTGTAGAGCCACCAATTTTAGGGATGAAAGCTAAGTTTTCAAGTGTTATAAGGTCATAGCCAATCCTGCTTTCAATCGTATTGATAACATCCTCTACATTTGTTAGTAAAGATTGTAAGTCGAACTCAATACCCGATAAAGTGTCAACTACCAAGAGGGCAAAAGCTGTAAGAGGTATCAGAAAAAACATTAATGCTTCCACTAAAAGAATAGAGGCACTCAAATGGCGATTCCATTTTTTCTTCTCAGTAAGGTATGCCATTTGACTGCGCATCATTACGAACAAGGTAGATGCACCGAAAATACCACTTAAAAAAGGTCTTGCCTCTTTAAAGAGAATTAATCCAAGCAATACTAAAAAGCCAATCAGAATGTATTTGTATTGTTTGTTTTTTATCTTAATCATTTAAAAGTTTATTATTAAACAATGAGTGATAGTTTTTTCAACGAAAATCTTCTTTAACTGCAAAACCGCCATCAATGAGTGCTTTTTTTGCCTTTTCATAATCCTCTTCTGCTACTTGCATATCAATATCACCAATCGAATAGGATAGTTGACTTGCTGTGTAGTTTTTTAGATATACAGTGATGCCTTCCATCTCTAAAAATGACTGTGCTATGGCAACATCAGCTGGGAAGTTAAATGTTTTAATAGTAACTAAATCCATAATATCCTCCTTCTTTTTATTTTATATACAAA
>CAZXGV010000051.1:0-14433 GCA_964640575.1 uncultured Dysgonomonadaceae bacterium | reverse complement strand
ACTATTATTGATGGGAGTACTTACAAAGAATGTGAATTTGGCTTCAGGAATGCTTATTCATGAATTAAGTGTGCTTCTAGTTATTTTAAATGCAATTCGTTTGGTTCGTTATAAACCCAACACAATTTTGGAGCGATTAGTATTACGGAAATAGCGATTGACAAATTCTTAGATGTCAACATCATTATTTATTTAAGAAAATAAATAGATAGGTTATAAACAACTGTTTTTTGGTATTGATTTTTCTACTTTAATGTACTGGTTTTGATAAAGAGATAAAACGGTAGAAGAGTAGTGAGTCAGTATGAAAACAGTTGTTTTATTATTTAGCCTCATATTGATACACAGGAATTATCTCCATTCTTTTCTTTTTAAACCTCTTTTTAACTTCGCTGTAATGTCGTGTAAAGCCTAAAATAAATCCACCTCCGCCCGAACCACAAAGTTTGAGTGTGAACTTTCCTGTGCTAAGACCTTCTTTCCACTCCTCGTGCAATGAGAGGGGAATCATTTTAGTAAAATAGTTTAATTGAAATTCTGAAAGTGCTTGCACATCGTGTGTAAATTTTTCGATATCCGCATCTATCAGAGATTGAATACAGCTATTGTTGAGAGGTATGTATTCGCTCAGGATGCTATCTTTGAATGCTGGATTCTCGCAATCTCTCATAAATTGATCTACCAAGGGAGCTGTTTTAATGGCTTTGCCACTATTTATTAAGAAAATAGCATCGTCCGATGTTATTTCGTAGCGCGGTATATCAATAGGATGTATGGTTTGATTTTCTTTTATAAGTAATGGATGTTGCATGTAGCAAATAAGCGGGTCGATGCCCGAGCTTGTACCATGAAACCATGATTCGAGTATTGCTAAATCGCTTTTCAATTGTGGAATATCTTCTTTCGGAGTTGATGAACGAGAAGCTGTTCTTCCTCTTTTTACATATCTGTGGTAGAGCGCAGCAGCCAAAGCTCCACTACTTCCTAAGCCATACCCCTCGGGAATGGAAGATTCAAAATACAATCCTTCATTAATCTCTTTTTCCAGTAGTTTATGGTCAAATTTACTAGGTAAATTTCCCTTCTCTGCTATGGGTAGTAGATATTCTTGATAGTATTTGCGTATGTGCCGATTACTACGTCTAGCAAAATCTAAATTGGTGTAGTGGTTTTTGTTGATGAACTTAAGCGATCCATTGAAATGACTATATGGAATGGTTAATGCCATGGAGTTGCAAATGATGCTGTATTCACCAAATAGCATGATTTTGGAATCGAAAGAATTGTTTTGACCCTCTTTGTTTATTGACATATATTATATTGATAACCTCCACCTAATTGGAGTAGAATGTTTTTATTCGTTTGATAAAGTGTGTGATTTTTTAGTTTGAATACTTTTCAACTGTTTATCCTTATTGGTATTAAACCCTTCAGCTTTTTTAAAGTTCAACGATATTCGTTTTTTTTGGACCGTCTCCCAATTCGTCAAAGATTATTTCCTGTTGATAACACAGTGGTCGTATCTTGTTTTCTATCCATGGTAGAACCGATTTCTCTTCATACTTAGGGTAGAGAAGATGAACATTTGGACCAGCATCCATGCTGAATCCAACGGGTAATTGTTGTTCGATACGTGCTTTGCGAACCTCTTCAATTACCTTCAAACTATTGGGATGAAGAAGTGTATATCCAGGATTAGAACTCATCATGAGTGCGTGTAGTGAAAGAGCTTCGTTTTCAGCAATTTCAAAAAATTGATTCCAGTTACCTGATTGTAATACCTCCAATAGTTGCAGCGAGTTATCATTGGCTTGTTGGATGCGAGCTGCGCCGTAAGGATGATTATTCATTAATGCGTGTCCTTGTGTACTACTCACCTTTTTACTTTTAGGCTCGATGATGAGTATGGCATTGGCTATTTGCATAAAGCTAAAGTCAACAGTTGGAAGTTCCATTGCATAGTGGTCGCTACTACCTGCGATGGCTGAAGTTTTTCCCCAGATGGTCCATCCACCATATAAGGAACGTGCCGCACTTCCTGATCCCAACCGCGCTAGCTCTGACACTGTTTGGAGGTTTAGAGATTGGTTTCTTTCATTGTCAATCATTCGTTGCAAATCAGCCAAACAAAGTGCTAGTGCACTCATGCCACTTGCTGATGAGGCAATCCCCGATGAGTGAGGGAAGGTGTTAGAACTCTCTATGTTGAGATGATGCGTAGCAATAAATGGAAGTGTAGCGGATGCCCGTTGTAATAAATTTGCAACTTTAGCATTGAATGTCTCTTTTTTGTTGCCATCTAACCAGAAAGTAAATCCTCCTTCATCTGATGGCGTTGCGTTTACACGGGTAGTGGTTACAGCATTCTTTAATGAGAAGCTAATACTTGGATTCAGTGGTTCTTGAATCTTCTTCTTTCCCCAATATTTGACGATGGCCAAATTGGAAGGACTTTGCCACTCGGCACTATATGTTTCTGTTTTATGATTGGTCATTAATGTAATTTCTTGGCTATTATTTGTATGAATGGTTTGCTACTTCATAAAACAGCTTAACTTACTTAAGGTTCGATGTGAGTTTTTTTGGAGTGAGAAATTGTATAGAAATTCTTCAACCTTTTTTTCATTATGAAGTATTTGATAATACCTGTCACAAGAATTGAAATGCTTAACACAAAACACAAAGGAGCCAACCATTTAATGGCTTTAAAATCTTCCATCTCCATAAATGCGATTCCTCCTAACATAAGATAGAGGGCAGTACGTATATAGGAAAATAAAGTCCTTTCATTGGCAAGTCGGGTTCTCTCTAATGCCAAGTAATCGTTTAATTTTATCTCTTTTTTGTGTTTAAAATGAGGGTGTAACATAAATTATCTGTTTATTATTACTTCTTTCAAAGGCATCACAACTGGGTAACCTTTGGATTCGAACCACTTCTTGTTAATCTTGAAACTCTCTTCTGAAAGGAAGAGAGCAAAATCTCCTCCCCAAGCTCCTAATGATTTTATTGCACCATTAAAATCTGGAAACAAGCGTTCTTGAACAGGAGAGAGATCCGTAGCTTTTGCAATTATCTTTTCATGCTGTTGCATAAGGCTCATAAATAGATTCATTTCTTGTACAGTTGCAAACTCTTTGGATAGAGCGGATATTTTTTTTACTAAATCCTTATGAGAAGAAGCTGATTCTAAAAACGATTTTACTTGAGTTGAGGAACTCTGCTTTTTATTGAGGTACACAATTCCCAAATGTTGAATGAAAGGAGGCTTGAAATGAGCTGGGGTTATTAGTGGAGTTGCATTTGTTGTGCGACGGTAAAAAATAGGACCATTGGTAGCAGCACAAGCAATGTCGTATCCCGAGCCTCCTATAGTTTCATCCATCAGTTGATAAGGATTTATCCCTAACCATTGTTCTAGTAAATGGAACAGAGTAGAGCTACTACCCCAACCCCAACTAGCATCAAATTCAAGCATTGTGTTGACAGAGCTATAGTTGAGTTTCGACTGAATGGATGAATCCTGTTCCATCGCTTTCTGAAGCATTGTTTTTAAATTTTTCGCCTTTTTGTAATCAGTAGATTCAAGTAGTGTTAAGTTATCATCGTATTTAGCTTCAAACCAAAGTCCGCTAGGTGTTTCAGCAAGCCAATGAAGTCCCGGTTCGTTGGATGTTGCAACTGAAAGTGTTTGTCCTTTGTTGAGAGGTATAGCCAATGCCAAAGCCCCTTTCAAAACCAGGTATTCTCCAGTTATCAATAGTTTACCATTAGCGTGAAATTTCTTCATAGTTTAAATTAGTTGTGTCTGTTGCAATTTAATCGGTTAACCAAAATTTATCGTTTCAAAAACTCTCTCACTTTTTGTAAACTAACCGTTTTATCTGAAAAGTGAGCTTCCGTTCTTTCCCTCTCCTCGGGTGTTGCATTGAAACTTGTTAGAATATTAGAGAGGTGCAACTTCATGTGTCCTTTTTGAATACCTGTAGTAACCAATGAAGCTACTGCAGAAAAATTATTAGCTAATCCAGCTGATGCTACAATGCTCATGAGTTCTTCAGCCGAAGGGTTCTGTAAAATATCCATGGATAAAGCAGCCAAAGGATGCAGGCGCGTCAATCCGCCTATAGTACCAAGAGCCAAAGGGATTGTTAATGATAAGTTGAAAACCCCATCGTCTGTTATGGTGCATTGCGATAAAGAACGATATTGACCATCACGTGAAGCGTAAGAGTGGCCAGCTGCCTCTATGGCTCTAAAGTCGTTGCCTGTAGCCAATACCACTGCATCTACACCGTTGTAAATGCCTTTGTTGTGCGTTACTGCGCGGCTTGTATTGTGATAAGCAATGTCCATTGCCAATTTAAAACGTTGTGCAAACTTATGGGGCGGTAGCCCAGCAGCATAGGGAGCGAGTTGCTCAATGTTGCAACTTACCTCACAACTTACCAAACAGTTGGGTGTGTAATTGGAGAGAATACCCATAATTACTTCAGCGGTAGGTAAGTTTTGATTTGCAAAATAGTCAAGTAAGGGGTCTTTCATTGCTTCTAAGCAGGTGTTGATGAAGTTTGCCCCCATGCTCTCTGCTGTTTTGAATGATACTTGCAATTGCCACACATTCTCTAATTCTGGTTGAGCTATAAACTGCATCGCTATAATTCCACCTCCTCTTTGCTCCATACTTTTCGTAATCTGATTTACCGAGGCTCTTAAGTGTGCATCAAGTGTAGAGGCATGGTTTTGTAGTGTATTAGCGTCACCATTCCATTGAAACCATATATGACCAATTTTTAGTGAATTGTGAACAGTTGTTTTAAAACCTCCATGATTTGCCCAAAATGAAGCAGCTCGCGCAGCAGCTGCAACTACCGAACTCTCCTCAATCACCATCGGTAGTACATGCATTTTGCCATCAATAAGAAAATTGGGTGCTACGCCATAAGGCAAGTAAAAATTGCTCAGTGTGTTTTCTGAAAAGTCATCGAAAACAGCTTGATCCGTTTCATGGCGATAGTGACTCGTTACTTTTGCCAAGTCGACTGCCAACGGGAAGTTATTTTGGATATATTCTATTTTTTCTTCTCTATTTAGTTTTGAAAAACCTTTTACAATTTCCATTAAACGTAATGATTAAATGTTGTTTATTTAGCTCTTAGATAGGTTGAGGCAAGTTGATAGCTTCTTTCTACCTGTTGAAGATAACTTCTTAGCTTGTCATATTTTCCTGATGCAACTTTTAAAAGTGTAGAGCCCATACCTATCACTGAAGTGAGTTTACTTAATTGTTGAAGATAATAACCGTCTAAAAAATTGGTGATTCCACCTGAAATGATAATCTGTTTACAAGAATATGTATTGGACTTTGTAACAATATCATTGACCATTTGTGTCATCTCTTCTGCTGTGTGTCCTACTTTTCCAAACATTTCAAAAGCAGACATTTCATTTTCTTGACTTCTTAACAACTCTAACAATGTGAAGTTTGTGCCACCCAGTGCACCAAACTCAATAGCTTCTAGGGGTAGGTTCAACAATTGCTCCATGCTTTTTGGTCCCATTCCTTGGCCCACTTCTTTTACTATTACCCTAGCATCAGCAGTTTCCAAAAACTCTTGAAGTGTGTCGATTGGAGGACGCTTGAAAACGTCTCCTTCAGGTTGAAACGCCTCTTGCAAAGGATTGATGTGGATGATAATTCCATCGGCTTGCAGTAGGTTTATCAACCTCGATATTTTATCGACTGCTTTTTCTTCTATCAGCTTTTCGAGCTGCGCAATTCCCAAATTAGCATAAAATGGAGATTCATCACCAATAATGTGCCTTAGATTAAAATCGCCTAGGTGTCGTTCGTCCTCCAACAATACTCTACAAGAGCCAACTCCCATGCCCAAACCAAACTCATTGGTGGCTTGCGCCAAATTGCGATTGATGATGCCTGCTTGTTCAGTTCCTCCTGTCATACTGCTTATCCAAAGGGGCAAACGCATGGTTTTTCCTGCAAAAGAAAAAGGCGGAGGCTTAGTTACAGGATGCGCTGCCAAAAGTGGTTCGTAATAGAACCTCTTGTCCGCAGCATCCTTTTCTACACGAGCATTGAAAGCCTGATTGATATGGTCTTTTTTTCTGTTTTGCATAAGTTGTTTTTTTATTGCTGGCTATAATAGCTCATTATTGCATTACATTTATCATGTAATAAACTCTGCGCTAGTTAGACTCCCAAACCTCTGGCAATAACTAAACGTAATATTTCTGAAGTTCCTTCGCCAATTTGGAGTAGTCGTTGGTCTCTGTAAAATCGTTCAATGGGATTATCTTTATAAAGACCAGCACCACCAAATATTTGAACTGCTTCGTCGGCAATCTCCTTAGCAATCTCTGAGGTGTACAGTTTTGCCATTGCCGCTTCCTTTGCGTAGGATTGACCGTTATCTTTCAAAATACATGCACGATAAAGTGTGTTTCGGGCTAACTCTATCTTCATACTCATATCAGCCAATTTGAAACCAATCGCTTGATTACGTCCAATAGTTTTGCCAAATTGCTTGCGGGTCTTGGCATGTTTAAGTGCCATTTCAAAAGCACCTTGTGCTAATCCTAGTCCCATGGCAGCAATTGAAAGTCGTCCTCCATCAAGCGTTTTGAGCATATAACGTATACCTTGCCCCTCTTCTCCTAGTAGATTGGAGTAGGGAACGCGACAATTTTTAAAAGTAAGTTTTGCAGTATCTGCTGCTCGCCACATCATTTTGCCCAACATTCGTTTTGATTCAAAACCTGGAGTTCCGTTTTCTACCAAAATGGTGGTCAATCTGGGATGTCCCTTGTCGTCGTTAGTCATAACTTGTAGTGTTACTCCCATAGTGAGTGGAGTGGAGGCATTAGTAATGTATCTTTTTGCTCCATTTATTATCCACTCGTCACCATCTCGAATAGCAGTTGTTTCTGTGCCACGTGCATCAGAACCTGCATTTTTTTCAGTCAAGCCAAATGCCCATAATTTATGATTCGATATTAGTTCGGGTAGATATTTTTCTTTTTGTTCAGTTGAACCATACTCTACAATTGGAGTTAAGCCTAAGCTGTTGTGTGCAACAACTGTAGCCGCTTGAGAGCTGTCCACACGTGCCAACTCTTCTACGGTAATAATATAGGATAGAGTGTCTTTTTCTTGACCTCCATAAATTTTTGGGGCAACCATACTCAAAAATCCTTGTTCGCCCATTTTTATAGTTAATTCGGATGAAAAATGTTCTTCTTCGTCCAATTGAGCTGCTTGTGGAGCTATTACTTTTTCTGCAAACTCACGAACTCTTAATCTCTCATCTTCTTGTTTCTTATTAGGAAGTATATACATAGTTAGTTATATGATTATGTTGTTGTTAATTTATTGATTTTTCGATATTCTCAAACTCTATTAAAAGCTCATTCGCTTCTACTTGATTGCCTTGGGCAATTAATATTTTTTTTACAATTCCATCTTGGGGCATCTGTATGCTGTTTTCCATCTTCATTGCCTCTAATACCATTAGGGTGTCACCTGCTTTTATAAGTTCCCCCTCTTGAATATTGATTTCAATTATTTTTCCTGGAATGGGTGCTGTGACGCTCGTTTCATTCTTGCTTGCCTTCAATGTCTTTTTGCTGACATTGTTCTTTGGCAAATAATGGTGTGGAATAACTGTCCAACTCTCTGCGCCTCGCTCCAACAAAAGTGCGTTGTCAGGGGTAGTTACCCAATTAAACTGGTGTTTTATATTGTTAAGTGTGAACTTAACGTTGTTCTCATCAATTGCGATAGTTGAAATAACACAAGGAGTTTCTTCTTTTAGTGAGAAAGTTAGTTGTGCATCCTCTTTGTTGTAGTTTACTTCAATTGGTTGGTCATTAATCAAATATTTGACTTGTTTGCCAATTCTGAAAAACCCTATTTCATCCCATACATTCTTTATCTCTGCTTTGCTTTTAAACTGCCAAATAAGAGTGGCTGCAATTACAGACTCAATAGCTGTGGGGGCAGGAATAGGAGCTCTGAAGGTTTCGCAGAAACTTGTATCTATTGTGCCAGCTTTAAAGTCACTGTTTTCTAAAATGCCTTTCAGATATGCTATATTGTTGACGTTGCCCATAAGAAGAGTCGATTGTAGTGCTGTTTTCATCTTCTCGATAGCATAGAGACGAGTAGGGGCATGAGTGATTATTTTCGCTAGCATTGGGTCGAAGTCTGGAAGAATTTCCACCACTTCGTAAAACCAACTATCAGTGCGAGCTAAACTCACTTTTGGCCACTGCACACTCACAATCTTTCCTGGTGCAGGATGGAAGTTGTTTTGTGGGTCTTCAGCATATATTCTACACTCAAGTGCATGTCCGTTAAGCTTCACGTCTTTTTGTGAAAGCATTAATGGCAATCCCATAGCAATAAGTAGTTGTTGTTTCACCAGATCAATTGAAGTAACCATCTCTGTTACGGGATGTTCCACTTGTAGTCGTGCATTTACTTCTAAGAAGTAATGATTGCCATCTTTATCCACTAAAAACTCTACAGTCCCTGCGTTCTGATAACCTATCTTCTTGCAAAGTTTTAATGCATCAGTGGTAAGTTTTTCTCTAAGACCATCTGTTACGAAAGGAGAAGGAGACTCTTCGATTATTTTTTGGTAGCGACGTTGAATGGAACATTCACGTTCGTATAGATGGATACAATTCCCCTGTTGGTCTGCTAATATCTGTACTTCTATGTGACGAGGTTGGCAAATGAACTGTTCTACTAAAAGGGTTGTATCGCCAAAATATCTTTCAGCCTCAC
Organism: uncultured Dysgonomonadaceae bacterium; assembly: GCA_964640575.1. Classification (GTDB taxonomy): domain Bacteria; phylum Bacteroidota; class Bacteroidia; order Bacteroidales; family Dysgonomonadaceae; genus UBA2632. The sequence goes on along the minus strand of CAZXGV010000051.1, from coordinate 5,624 downwards.
GTTTTGCTTGCTTCAGTTTCGCCTGAAGTTCAGAGGGAGATGCAACCAAAGTCATTGCTTTACCGCCTCCACCCGCTGCAGCTTTTATTAATAAGGGGTAGGATAACTCTTGTTTTTGTTTAAATATCTCGTCTGCTGTTCCAAATAAACCTTTGGTTACAGGTATGTTAAGTGATTGTGCAAGAAGTCGAGCATTTGTTTTGTCTCCTACTCTTCTAATAACATCGGCAGAAGGTCCAACAAATACAAGTCCTGCTTGTTGTACTGCCGCTGCAAAAGATGGGTTTTCCGACAAGAAACCGTAACCAGGATGTATGGCATCTGCTTTTGTTGCTACTGCAGCGTTTATAATTGCTGTTATATTTAAGTAAGTATCAGCAACTGTTTTGCCCTCAACAAGTATGTTTTCGTCTGCGGGAGTTTGCAGTTCGAATTCAGTAATCACTCCAATGGTGGTGATGCCCATCTCCATAGCTGTTCGGTGTATGCGTGCAGCAATTTCTCCTCTGTTAGCTATAAAGAGTCGTTGTATTGGGCGATATTTTACTGAGTCATTAATCATTTTTTGTCTGAATTAATTCTTTTAAAAAAGGAGGATACTCTTTCTTGTCCCTCCTTCGATTTTCGAGCAGTTGCAATAAGCGAAGCGCAATATTCCTTTGTCTCCTGAGAGATAGTAAAGGAGTTTTGCTCTAAATAGTTCAATAATTTTTTTGTTTTTGCAGTAGCCTTTGGTCCTAATGTTGCCATTTGTTCCGCTGTTTGGCGTGTTGTGCTGTCCAACTTTTGTGCAGGCGCAAGTATGTGTGCCAACCCGTATGATAGCGCAGCTTCGCCATTAAATAGATGACCAGATAACAAGAGATAGCGTGCATTGCTACTACCAATACTTTTCACGATATAAGGCGCAACAGTAGCAGGAATAATCCCTAATGCAGTTTCACTAAATTTGAACTGTGCATCGGGTGATGTAATCACCACGTCGGCACATGCCATCAGTCCTATTGCACCACCATAAGCCCCTTTTTCAACCTTTGCAATAATAGGTTTTGGATAGAGAGACATTTCATCATAGAGATTATTGAAAAGGTGAGCATCAGCTCTATTTTCTTCATCGGTCTGTTTCAATCCCTCTTTCATCCAAGCAAGGTCTGCTCCAGCAGAGAAGAAACCATTGCTACCCGATAACACCAATACATTAAACTCTGATGAATTGGCAGATGTTTTTAAAAAATCTATCAGCTTTTCAATTGTGCTCTTTGCTAAAGCATTTTTTTTGTTGGGTCTATCAATCTCTAAATAACAGACCTTGTTGGTATATTCTTTTATTGCAATCATAGTTGATAATTAGTATAGCTACATTCTGAAAATTCCATATTGTGCTTTTTCAAAAGGAGCATTGAGCGATGTTTCTAATACCATCCCCAACACATTGCGTGTTTGTGCAGGATCGATTATGCCATCGTCCCACAACCTTGAAGTGCTGTAGTAGGGTGACCCTTCCTTCTCATATTGTGCAATGATGTTCTCTTCAATTTCTTTTAGTTCTTCTTCCGAAACAGTAGTTCCTTGTGCTGCAGCTTGATCTTTCTTAAGTGTGCATAACACCTGAGCTGCTTGCTTAGCCCCCATCACAGAGATGCGTGCATTTGGCCACATAAAAAGAAAGCGAGGTTCATACGCTCTTCCTGCCATGGCATAATTGCCTGCACCATACGAACCACCCATAATTACTGTGAAAAAAGGAACTGTTGAGTTTGCCAGGGCATGTACCATTTTTGCACCATCTTTGGCTATTCCTCTCTGTTCATACTCTTTCCCTACCATAAAGCCTGTGATGTTTTGTAAAAATACCATGGGAATGCCCCTCGAGTTACATAACTGAATAAAGTGAGTTCCTTTGAGTGCTGACTCTGAGAATAAAATGCCATTGTTGGCTAAAATACCCACTTCATATCCATGCAGTCTGGCAAAGCCAGTTACCAACGAAGTACCATAATTTTCTTTGAATGATTGGAAAGAGTCCTTATCTATAATGCGTTCAATAATCATATTCACATCGGGCCATGCCTTATTGGCATCGGGGATGAGTTGATAGAGCTCTTCCACAGGAAACTTAGGAGGTTGTGTTGCTTCGCGATGAAGTGGTTGTTTGGGTAAACGAGGTAAGTGTCTAAAAATATTACGACAAATCTCCAATGCATGTTCATCGTTTTCAGCCAAATGATCGGCAACACCCGATAGGGTTGTGTGTACTTCTGCACCACCTAGCTCTTCATCAGTCACTACTTCGCCTGTGGCTGCTTTCACCAAAGGAGGACCAGCTAAAAATATTGTGCCTTGGTTGCGTACAATAATTGTTTCGTCGCTCATGGCTGGAACATAAGCACCACCGGCGGTGCAAGAGCCCATAACAATGGCTATTTGAGGCAATCCAGCAGCAGACATGCGAGCTTGGTTGAAGAATATTCGTCCAAAGTCATCTTTATCTGAAAACACATTTGCCTGTTCGGGTAAAAAGATTCCTCCAGAATCTACCATATAGACAGAAGGAAGTTGATTCTTCTCTGCAATCTCTTGTGCCCTTAAATGCTTTTTGATGGTTTCGTGTACATAAGTGCCCCCTTTTACAGTAGCATCATTGGCAACAATCATTACTTCTCTGCCATGTATTAGACCAATACCTGTAACAATACCCGCCGAAGGAAATTCGTCATTGTACTGTCCATTAGCAGCAAGAGTAGAAAGTTCAAGAAAAGGAGTGTTGGGGTCAATCAGCTTATCAATGCGTTCGCGAACCAATAGTTTACCCCTTCCTATATGTCGCCTTCTCTGCTTGTCAGTACCTCCTTGCGATGCTTCCCGAATAAGATGCAAAAGCTCTTGCAATAATACTTTATTGGCAGCTTCGTTTTTCTTCCTGTTTTGCATATCAAAATTAATAGTTTCACTAAAGTGTAGTTAGATAACTATAAACAACGATAATTGTTCTTTTAATGAGTGATAACTATTGGTGAGCATTGTGATATAAAGATTTGAAAATCATTGATTGATGATATGCAGTAAGTGTTTTGTTTTTTTATTATATTAAATAAAATTACATTCTTTTCTTAGAATAGTCTATGTGGAATCGGATGAATAAAATTAATGCGGGACAAGCTTTTAATAAGTCTGTTCCGCATTATCGAGTATAAAATTGATTTGAGAGTAGGTATTGTTTACTACAATTTAATTGCTAATAATCTTCATGCACAAGCTTAAGCTGATTTTCTGCCTTGAAAGAAGCTAATTATAACTGCAATAACTGCAACTACAAGTAAGATGTGGAGAAGTCCACTAGCAATTTTCAATGCAAAAAAACCGATAAGCCATCCTATAATAAGTATTGCAGCGAGTATAAATAATATGCTTCTCATAAATTCTGTTTTTAAATTAATTATGCAAACGAAGTAATTTAAATATTTGCTTTAGAGAGGTCTTCTTCCCTGAATCAATCTAAGTATAATTGCAATAATTGCAATAACAAGCAAAATGTGAATTAGTCCACCCGCACTGTACCCAATAAAGCCTACAGCCCATCCTATAATTAATATTACTGCGATAATGTAAAGTAAATTTCCCATAATATTTGTCTTTAATTAATATTTATTTATGCCTTTAAATAGGCATAATGTCCCCTTTATAACAGCTTTTTTGGAAATTTGGTTCACAAGTAAACTAATAATGAAACTTAAAGATAATTTTTTAAACAATAAATTCAAATTCAATAATGTAACTTATTTCTTAAGATGCAAAGTAAAGGAGAAGAAGCTAACAGCACTATAAGACACTTAGTAATCTTCGAGACTGCAGTTTATCTTTCTATTGTAACGAATCATGAACAACTACGAAGAATATTGCTTCATTGGTTTTGATGTTTCAATTAACAAGGCGTAGAGAATGCCTTTTGAAGCTAGAATGAATAAGAAAAACAGCTAAAAGGGATAAATAATTTATTTTCAAATTAAGAATTATAAATATTGAAGAATTAAATCTACTCCTAGAAGTCAAATTCACTCACTCCCGCTCCTAAATCCCTTACGAATGGACTTTAGCAGAATGCTGATTATTAGGCTTTTCCTTTCAGGAGCAAAGGGCAGAAAAAGATTAATAACCATTACTTGAGAATTTTCGGAGTTGACCCAAGATTAAATATTTTGATATGTTTTTATCCAAACTCCCTTTTTCTAAACAATAATCGCTTTGTAATTGTTAATTAAAGAACAGCGTAATCTTTTGTTGCAAAGTGTCTCTTAGTGTAGTTTAATACAATTATTTAAATGATGTGATTATGAAAAAAGTATCTCTATTATTAGTATCTGTCTTTTTTACTATTGCTGCATTCGCACAAACGCATTGGAAGATAGATCCTAATCACTCTTCTTTAAATTTCAATATAGCCCACTCTGGAATAAGTTTCGTGAATGGAAAGTTTATCGATTACACAGGATACGTAACTACTGATGGTGTAGAGCCTGAGGATGTGAAAATAGATTTCACCATTCAAGTCGAAAGCATCAACACGAATGTAGCGATGAGGGACAACCACTTGAGAAGTGCAGACTTCTTTGAGGTGGAGACATATCCTACTATGACTTTCCAAAGCACAAAGATTTTGGCTACTGGCAAACCTGACTATTATTTGTTGTATGGCAAATTGACAATAAAAGATGTTACCAAAGATGTCATTTTTGATGTTCACTTTGGTGGTACAGTTAATAACGAAGAGGGGATAAAGGTAGGTATAGAAGCCAAAACTACAATTAATAGATTCGATTACAATATCGATTATGACCCAACCGCTCTTGGGATTGGGAAAGATGTGAACATTGTTGTTCACGGACAGTTTATAAAGCAATAATTAAAAAAAAACAAGTATAAAGTAACTACAAAAACAAGTATGAGAAAATATAAAATAGCAGTTATAGTAGGAAGTCTTCGTGAAGAATCTTTCAACTTGAAAATAGCTAACACTTTAATAGAAGAAGCTCCCGAGTCATTGTCTCTTGAAATAGTAAGTATAGACAATCTTCCAATATTTAATGAAGATTTAGAAAACACTCCCCTTAGCGAATGGGAAGCTTTTCGCAAGCAAGTAAAACCTGCAGATGGGATTATCTTTCTAACCCCAGAACACAACCGGTCGATACCCGCAGCATTAAAAAATGCGATTGATGTAGGTTCTCGTCCTTACGAACAAAATGTGTGGAATGGGAAACCTGGAGCTATTATAAGTGCTTCAATAGGCAATATCAGCGGTTTTGGTGCTAATCATCATTTGCGTCAAATATTAGTTGGTGTCAATGTACCAGTAATGGTGCAACCTGAAGTGTATATAGGTGGAGCAGCCACGCTTTTTGATGGAGATGGAAAGTTGATTAATGACTCTACTAAAGATTTCTTGAATACTTTCATGAAGGCTTTTAAGGAGTGGATTGATGCAAATCTTCAAAAATAATTTCCGCTCATGCGAAATATGTAAAACAATAAGTTGAGACTAGTATAAACAATAAAAACAGTAAGAATATGGAAAAGTACAAAATTGGAGTTATCGTAGGAAGTCTTAGAAAAGAATCTTACAATTT
>CAZXGV010000050.1:0-14662 GCA_964640575.1 uncultured Dysgonomonadaceae bacterium | reverse complement strand
TTGTACACATACAAAACCTACTCTGCAAATGTTTTGTTGCTTTTGTACACATACAGAACCGACTCTGCAAATGTTTTGAAATTCGATTTAATTGATAGTTCAAACAAAAAGGATGTACCAATTATTGATACATCCTTTTTGTTCCTTCTTAATATTTTATTGTTCAACTAATGATCATGCTCATCAGCCAAAGCCTCTTCTTTAGTTTTGTGCACAGTGCTATAATTGTGTTCTCTAGGTGCATAAATAGAATATAGCTTTAGAGGTTTGTCTGAATCGTTTGTTACATTATGCCATTTTCCAGCTGGAATCATAATAGCAAAATCATCTTCCACTCTTTCTTCAAATGATAGGTCGTCTTCTGTATCTCCCATCTGAACAATACCTTCGCCCTCTTCAACACGTATAAATTGGTCATGATCGTGGTGTACCTCCAAGCCAATATCTTCGCCAGGAAGTATGCTCATTACAGTTAGTTGCATATACTCACCCGTCCACAAAGCTGTGCGATAGGTATCGTTGTGTCTGGTGTAATCTTCGATGTTAAAAACAAACGGATCGTTTCCAAAATCGCGATACTCCAAGTCTACTACTTTCTCCTCTTCTTGAGGAAGAACTTCTTCTGCCGTTTCACTTTGAGGTTGCACACACGAAATCGTGAAAAACACAACCATTACTAGTGCCGATAATTGAATAAATTTTTTCTTCATAATCGTTTATACTCTTTTTTAGTTATTGATACTATAAAATTAACAGTAAATATATCACTAATTAATTACATTATCAAGTTATTAGGTGTAAATGAGAGATTGATATTGTCTATAATGGAAATAAGATTGGATTATATGGTAATTCCAACTTATTATTTCATTCACTCCAAAAAATACTCCCCTACATACCCTTCAAATTCTATGCCACAATCACATTCATTGAACTATTGGATTGACAAGCTATTTAAATGGATTATTCAGCAACAAATACCCTCGTTTTTAATTTTTTGCGATAAAAATCTAACTTTATCGGCTAATCTTTCTTGTGTAACACTAATATCTGCAAAGTCTCAGTTTTTTAAAGATTTAATTTTTTGCTCGCAACTGCTGACTGTTCTTTTGTTTTCACTTCTTCAAAACTAATATGTATCTTTACGCAGAATATTAACTATTATAAATTGAAATTATTATGAGTTCATTTAGTGAAAAAGCCAACACAATTTTCAACAAGGCAACTGCCGATTATCATTTAACCGATAGTGTAGATACGCCAATCAACAATCCATACGATGAAGGAACAATTGAAAGTTTTTTGTATGAAAAAAACTGGATTGATGTTGTTCAGTGGCATTTAGAGGACATTATTCGCGACCCGAATATTGACCCGAAAGAAGCATTGAAGATTAAGCGCACCATTGACAAATCGAACCAAGTGCGCACCGACTTGGTAGAACAAATTGATAGCTACTTCCTATATCTATTCAAAGACGTAGAGCCAAAAGCAACCGCTACTATCAATACAGAAAGCCCAGCATGGGCACTTGATAGATTGTCTATTTTGGTGGTTAAGATATATCACATGAATGAAGAAGCAAATAGAAAAGATGTTGATAATGACCACATCGAAAGTTGCCAGCAAAAACTAAATGTATTACTCGAGCAGGGCAAGGATCTTTCAGTTGCAATAGATGAGTTACTAGAGGAGATAAAACAAGGTAACAAATTCATGAAGGTGTATAAACAAATGAAAATGTATAATGATCCTGCTTTAAACCCTGTGCTATACGCTAAAAAATAGCAAAGTGAAAAAGAAAGACGTTTCGTTGAACATACTTGTAATAAGGTTTTCTGCTTTTGGCGATGTAGCTATGACGCTACCAGCACTCTACTCAGTAGCCAAAGCCTACCCCAACCACATCTTCTATATGCTAACCTCAAAAAACTTTGAGGGATTGTTTACTAACCAGCTACCAAATATAAAAGTGATTGGTGTAGACTTGAAACTGTATAAAGGTGTAAACGGGCTGTTGCGACTTGCTAATAGAATTCGCATGAATTACAAAATAGATGTAGTTGCAGATTTACACAGCGTGCTTCGTAGTCAATTTATCAGGTCGTATTTCCTTTTGCATGGCAAAAAAGTTAAATATATTGATAAAGAGAGAGCTAAGAAAGAAGCTATTGTGAAACACAAAGCTCCTTTAACTAAATTGAAGCACTCAATAGATCGTTATAGAGACGTTTTTTCGAAACTTGGGTTCGATTCGGAGATGAGTTTTGTATCCTATTTCGAAAACAAAACACGCAATATAGCAGCGCTCGACAATTTGTCTTTCGATGTTTCTACCCCAAATATAGGCATTGCCCCGTTTGCGATGCATGCAGAGAAAATGTATCCCATCGACAAAATGGAAGAAGTGCTAAAGGCAATAGTTGCTAAAAGCAACACACATGTGTATCTGTTTGGTGGTGGCAAACAGGAAAAGGAGAAGTTTGAAGAGTGGGAAGTAAAATATCCTAATGTAACATCAGTAATAGGTAAGCTAACCTTAGAGAATGAGTTGTTGCTCATCTCCTACTTGTCCGTATTAGTGTCTATGGATTCAGCCAACATGCATTTGGCATCGCTTGTAAACACACCTGTAGTTTCAATTTGGGGTGCTACGCATCCCTACTTAGGTTTTTATGGCTACAAGCAGCCCCTCAGCAATGCTGTACAATTGGAAGATTTAGATTGTCGCCCTTGTTCAGTGTTTGGCAATGTGCCTTGTTGGCGTGGAGATCATGCCTGTATGAACAGAATTGCTCCGCAAACAATTGTGGATAAAATAGATGCAGTGATTGCAGGAAACACGTCACAATAGATTAAAAGCAGAAGGTTTTAATAAGCGAACCTTTATAAATTATAGAAGTGGTCTTCTTTCGTAGATTTTATTCGCAACAGTTGAGATGTGAATAAAACCACGCAAGAAGACCACTATTTTGTATAGAGCCACGCAACAAACCGACCATCAATTTTTCACATCCTCTGCTTGTTCATTATCCTATCCTTCTCTCATTTTTGTTTCCTTACTTCTTATTTTCCTCCACATACAAAAATCTTTTGATAGTCCTTTTGGGAGTTTTCTCAAACTCTTCCTTGCGTATCTCAATATAGCCAATCTGCTCATACATTGCCAACTTCTTATTCATAGTCAGTCGGTTGTTATTCATTATACTTTCGAGTTGCTCGAAAGAAACATTCGTCTCTTCCATTTCGTGAATGTCGGGATATACCAAAGCGACTAATCTGTTATTCCTTTTTATAATGAGACTATCTTCCACATAAGGCATGTTATTGAGGCGAGCCTCTATTTCTTCAGGATAAATGTTTTGACCATTAGCACCCAAAATCATTGTTTTGATGCGTCCTTTTATATAAAGGCGGTTATCACTGTCTAAAACACCTAAATCGCCAGTGCGCAACCAACCATCGTCTGTAAATGCTTTGTCAGTTGCAGAGGGGTTTTTGTAATAGCCTTTCATCACATTCTCGCCCCTCACTTGTATCTCTCCAGGTTCTCTTGCTGGGTCATGTGAGTCAATTCTTGCCTCCATTATTCCCTCAAGCACCCTGCCACACGAAGTGGGTACAAAATCTCGATGGCTATCATAAGAGATGAGTGGCGCACATTCTGTCATGCCATAACCAATGGTGAAAGGAAATCCAATTTTGTACAAGAAACCTTCAACTTCTTTGCTCATAGCTGCACCTCCCACAATTACTTCCCTAAAGTTTCCACCAAGTGAAGCAATCAATGATTTTCTAATTTTCGAATAGACTAAACCTCTAAGGAAAGGCACTTTAAGCATCGTTTTTATGGTAGGTTTAGAGATGGCAGGCAGTAAGTTTTTCTGATATATCTTTTCTAATATAAGTGGTACAGTAATGATAAGCTTGGGTTTTACTTTCTTAAAAGCATCCAAAAGAATGCTTGGAGCAATACCCTTTCCCAGTATATGAATGTGAACCCCTGCCGACAGTGCATACAAGAAGTCGAATGCACATCCATAAGCATGTGCCATGGGGAGGATAGCAACAATACTTTCTCCTTTCAACAACAAGTTAAGTTTTTCGGCAAACATCACATTTCCCGCATAATTATTGGCTGTAAGCATCACTCCTTTGCTAAAACCAGTAGTACCCGATGTGTAATTGAGACAAATAACGGCATCGTTGTACACTCGTGGATATTGAATATGGGAGGGTTGGAAACCTTGCGGATATCTTACTTTAAACTTCTTATCAATGGCTAACCTCAGGTTATCGGTTCCACTTGTTTTACCATTAACCATTTTCCAATCATGAATTGTGATAATTGGATAGCTAAACCTATCAATGTTCAGTTTACTTAAAGAGTTTTGATCTAAAAAAATTATTTTTGCATCGGAATGCAAAATAATATTCTCCATACTATCTGGATGGAAATCATGCAACACAGGAACAATAACAGCTCCATAAGTAATAGTAGCCATGAAAATGCTTGACCAAGCTGTGTGGTTTCGACCAATAAGAGCTATTTTGTCCTTCTTCTTAACACCCATCTCTTCAAAGAGAATGTGCAAGTGGGCTATATTTTTGGCAAACTCGCCATAAGTAACTGTCGTAGACTCATTTAAATCCGTGAAAGCAGGCAAGTCCCAGTTTTCACGAAAGCTCTTTTCGTACAGTTTTATAAAATTTGTTTCTATCATAAGTTAGTTTTATGCTCATCTTCTCCTATTTTGTGTAAAAATAGTATATAAAATTCTAATCACAAAGTCGTAAAGCTTATAGGTTGCATATTTATTGTAATTTTGTTTCTATTAATTATATATAGTATCATGTTTTTGATACTCCCATTTTTCTTCGACAAACGCACTATGATAGATACTACGATATTCGAAAATAAAACTGCTGTGTACTATACTCTAGGGTGTAAACTCAATTTTGCAGAAACATCTACTATTGGCAAACAATTGGCTGAATCTGGTATTGCTAAAGCACAAAAAGGACAACAAGCCGATATTTGTGTTATCAATACTTGCTCGGTGACAGAACTTGCCGATAAAAAATGCCGTCAAGCTATTCGTAAAATGATTAAACAACACCCTGGCGCAATTGTTCTTGTAACAGGATGTTATGCACAACTAAAACCTACCGAAATTGCAGACATAGAGGGTGTAGACATAGTGTTGGGTTCCGACCAAAAGATGGATGTGTTGGACTATATCAACCAATTTGATAAAAGCACAAATAGTGTTGTGGATAATAGTGATGACGACAATATTTTTGTTACGAAAACAAACCAAATAAGAAAATTCACACCCTCATGCTCTGCAGACGACCGTACACGTCATTTCCTAAAAGTGCAAGATGGATGCGACTACTATTGCACCTATTGCACCATCCCTTTTGCTCGTGGACGTAGCCGAAATGGGTCTATCAGCAGCTTGGTTGCACAAGCTCAAGAAGTGGCAACCAGTGGTGGCAAAGAAATTGTATTAACTGGGGTGAATGTGGGAGACTTCGGAAAAACAACCCACGAAAGCTTCTTCGATTTGGTGAAAGCGCTGGATGATGTGGAGGGCATTGAACGATTTAGGATATCATCAATAGAACCCAACCTATTGACCGATGAAATAATTGAATTTGTAGCCAACTCGAAACGATTTATGCCTCATTTTCATATCCCATTGCAATCGGGCAATGATGAAGTGCTTAAATTGATGAAGCGGAAATACGACACAGCATTGTTTGCTCACAAAATAGAGAAAATAAAGGAAGTACTGCCCCATGCTTTTATAGGCGTAGACGTAATTGTGGGTGTACGTGGCGAAACAGATGAGTATTTCGAAGATGCCAAACGTTTTATCGAATCTTTACCCATGTCACAACTGCATGTATTCACCTACTCGGAGCGTGCTGGGACTAAAGCATTGAAAATGGACAATCCCGTCGACCCACAAGTAAAACATCAACGTAGCAAAGCACTGCTCGATATATCGGAACAAAAACTACAAGCATTTTATAATAAAAACAGAGGTACTGCACAGAAAGTATTGTTTGAAAGTGCAAAACATGGTGACACAATGCTAGGATTTACCGAAAACTACGTAAGAGTGGCTACTCCTTACAACGAATCGTTGGTTAACGAGATTACGGATGTTACAATTGGCAATCTCAACCCCGATACAATGACAATGGAAGCACTGTTAACTATTTCACAACATGCATAAAAAACCTTTTGGCTACTACCTTATCTATGGATTGCTAAAACTGCATGCACTTCTACCATTAAGGGTGTTGTATGTTTTTGCTGATATTCTCTATTTTCTCACGTATCACATTGTGCGATACCGAAGAAAAATGGTGAGGAAAAATCTGACCAACTCTTTCCCCGAGAAAACTGAAGAAGAGATTATTAAAATAGAAAAACAATTCTACCACCATTTTTGCGACTATTTTTTCGAAACCATCAAGCTGTTACACATTTCTGATGAGGAGATGAAAAAAAGAATGGAGTTTTATGGACTCGATGTGTTGGCTGAAACAATGAAGGATAACAAGTCGTGTATCCTCTATTTGGGGCACTATGGTAATTGGGAGTGGGTTCCTTCTATTGGTTTGCACCTCCCCGAAGAAATGGTGAAAGCACAGATATATCAACGCATTAGCAGTAAATCGTTTGATGAGATATTTAAGAAAATACGCACCCGTTTCAAATCACTCAACATTGAGCGAAAGGAAACCATGCGAACTATTATAAGATTGCGCAACGAACAAAAACAAGTATTAATCGGGTTTATCTCCGACCAGCGTCCACCAAGATACTACGATCAGTATTGGACTACTTTTCTAAATCAAGACTCACTCGTACTGACTGGCACAGAGCGTATTGCACGCAAAGCCAAGTATGCTACGGTATACCTCGATATTCAAAAAACAAAGCGCGGACATTATAAAGGGACATTCTCTGCTATTTCATCCGATGTGTCAAAAGAACCCGAATTTGCAGTGACTGAGAGGTATATGCGTAAACTAGAGAACACTATCTTGCACAATCCGGCATACTATTTATGGACACACAATCGATGGAAGTTTGCTAAAAAGAAAGAATCGGGAAAAGAGTCGAAACAATGAAAAAAACATCGGTAGTAATATTGAATTGGAATGGTGCGAAGTTGTTGAAGCAATTTCTACCCACAGTGTTGATGCACACCCAAACGGAAGATTGCGAAGTGGTGGTAGCCGATAATAATTCGTCGGACAACTCTGTGGAACTAATGAAACACTATTTTCCTGAAGTAAAACTTATACTATTTGACAAGAACTATGGTTTTGCCGAAGGCTACAATAGAGCGTTGCAGCTAGTTGACTCCCATTATGTAGTATTGCTTAACTCTGATGTGGAGACAACGCCCAATTGGCTCAATCCTCTGATAAAACATTTAGAAAGACACCCCGAGACAGCGGCGGTTCAGCCAAAAATACTATCTTACGCCAACAAATCTATGTTTGAGTATGCTGGTGCAGCAGGAGGGTTTATTGATAGATATGGATATCCTTTTTGTCGAGGACGTATTCTTCACACACTTGAGGAGGACAAAGGACAGTACGACAACTCAATAGAGATATTTTGGGCTACAGGCGCCTGTTTATGTATGCGCAGAGCAGATTATATGCAAGCTGGAGGATTGGACAACCACTTCTTTGCACACATGGAAGAAATTGACCTCTGTTGGCGAATGCTAGCACGGGGTAAAAAGATTTTCTGTTTGCCACAATCCACAGTGTATCATGTAGGAGGAGCTTCGCTCGACAATGAGAGTCCACGCAAAGTGCACCTCAACTTTCGCAACAACCTATTGATGATATACAAAAACGCACCTTTAATAAAACTAATAGAACTATTATTGGTCCGCACAGTACTCGACACAGCGGCAGCTGCAAACTTCTTGGTGCAAGGCAAGTGGAAACATGCGGAAGCGGTTTTCACTGCCTATTCCGATTTTATTAGAATGCGACCCGCCTTTAAAAATAAGCGAAAAGAGAATTTAGAAAAAACCATTCAAACAAGTATTTCACAACAATATAGAGGTTCCATTATTTTCGATTTTTATTTCAGGAAGAAAAGAAAATACTCTGAAATTAATAATTAACGCTTCAACAAGACAAAGTAGCTAGAAAGAGATTATCGATGGGCAATGAAAGAAGAAACAACAACAATATGCAATTTTGCATAAAGCAGACTACACAGCTATAGTAGTATATCATTCGAGACACAACATCCAAAGACCCATATTATGTGCAGGTTATATCCGTTAAATATTAATTAACGCCTGAAAGTTTAGGTTATAATAAAAAAAATTGTAAATTTGCAAGGTTGAATCAAACAGAACAAATCACAAACTATTATACTAATTAAAAAAAATAATTATTCATTATGGCTTACGTAATAAATGAAGATTGCATTGCATGTGGCAGTTGTATTGACGAATGTCCTGTAGACGCAATTTCTGAAGGTGACATCTATGTAATTGATCCTGAAATTTGCACAGATTGTGGAGCTTGCGCAGAAGTGTGTCCTACCGAAGCAATACATCCAGCATAAAGGAAACATTTTTTCTATATTCTATAGAAAAATAGAAAGGTCAGGATAAGTCTTGACCTTTTTTTTTGAAAACGCGCTTATCACAATCTAATTCATTTTTCATTGAAACTTAGATTACCACGCAATTTTAGTCTTTGATTTTCTTGCCAAAGACTTCAACCGAAGTAGTTACCTATTAATCACTACTTATTATTAACTTATTATTTTTATTCACTTTATTAAAACAGAACAAATAAATACATGAGACGAAGATTATTACAAGACAGCTTAGATTTATCAACAGAGATACATGCACTAATAGACCAAGTTCCAGAAGATAAGGCATCCGAAGTGACAGAACAAGTGAAAACTCTATCATTGACAGTTCAAAGCCACATTGCGAGAGCACAGAAAAGAGAAGACGAAGAGTTAGTAGAGTCATTCGAATCTGCACTCAGTTCATTAGCTGAACTGGAAGCTAAAATGCTGGAAGCTGTAAAACAAAGAAGACTAAGGAAAATGGCTATAAATCCTTTGCTTGCTAAAATGAAAATTTTGGAAGAGGAAATAAAGATGGCTGCAGGACAAAGAATTTAGCGCAAGAAAATAAGCTAAGCTTATTCTCTGACATAATTATGTGGTACAATTACGAATCTATATGTACATCTATGATAACGTAATAGATGAACAAATGAGGTATTCAAAAAATAGAAACAGGCTATTGTTATGAAAACGATGGCCTTTCTTGTGCTTTTATACTCAAAACCTAGCTATCGGGTGTTTTTTGCTTACACAGCGAGCGGGGTTTTAGCCACATTTAATAAAAGTTGAAGATGTGGCTAAAGCCAATCCCTAATTGCTAAACTCTTTATCCGTTGATTAAAACCAACGGTAATAAAACTCTCACTGCGCTGCGCACTCGTATTTGATTTAAAGCAGGAGCGGAGTTCTTTTCTCTCAAAGCTAAAAGCTTTGAGCACACTAACAGACTCTTGAAGCTGAAAGCTTGGAGTACATCAAATATAAACAGAGCCTGGATGAACTAAATTCACTCTTTACTGTTTTTATTACTGACAATCTTCAAATATTTTTTTACAAAAACACGTTATAAGAACCAAAAATGAAAAAACTTGTATATTTGAGTCTCCTACTGATTGTATCATTACAAATGAAGGGACAAGTGAGCGATTTAAGTCTTAATTTGTCTCCTACTGCTAATTATACTTGGTGGGACAAGGGACTATTTGTTAAAAATGGCGCCATGGTGGGTGGTATGATTGGAGTTGGATTAGGACCCAATCTCGAATTGAGAGGTGTGTACGAACGTTCGCTCGATTTAAAAAGCACGCTCAATGGTCAGAATGTACCACAAAATGTGATAGATAAATTCATCTCTCGCGAAGTAGACATAGCTCGTTGGGGTGGCGAGTTTAAAGCAAACATTCCAGTAAATAGCATTGTTGCTCCATACTTGACGCTAGGTACAGGTGTACAAAAACTAGAGTTTAATGAAATAAAACAGGAGCAAATCTACCTTAGTGGAGGTTTAGGAAGCAACTTTAGTTTGACCGATAGAATTATATTTAACATTGAGGCTAAACTACATGCCTTCAATTATGACCCAAATGTATTATTAATTGAGAGTGGACTTCTTAGAGACGAACTCCCTTCAATTACCAGTAATCGCATGAAGAATTGGTCGGTAAATGCAGGCTTTCAGTTTTATTTAGGGGGTAAAAGTCCTAGTAGCTACAGTGCTTTAGATAGAGCTATTGATGCACAATACAACACAGGTTTATCGGGACTACGTTTTGTGTTTGAACCAGGAGGGGCATATATCAACTTCGATAACTCTACCAATATGCGCGATACTTATTTATTAGGTGCTGCACTAGGAGTAGATTTTAATGATTATGTGGGACTACGTGCCTTTTACTACCGATCTTCTGAAGACGAAAAAGTTACATTCGATTTTGATAAAATGGCTATGTATGGTGCCGATTTTACGGCAAAACTAAATGTTGCTCGTGGAATAGTTCCTTACATTACTGTGGGTGCTGGATATATGAATGTATATGATAGCTATGTGGGCGAAAACCCATTACTAGCAAACAACTCAGGCTACTTTGCAAAAGGGGGTGTGGGTTTATCCATTCCAGTTTCTCGATACTTCGAGCTATTCGGTGCTGCAAACCTATTGTACACAACAGACAAAGATCCTGAAGATTTGGAATCGACTGAAGATTTGAAAAAGCACACCATGTTCAATGCGGGGCTGAAATTCAATATTGGTAGGTCTGCTATGGCTAATAAAGCTATAGATTCGTATGTTGACAGAAGAGTGAGCGACAAAACTATGATGTATGAGCAGCGCATTGCAGAGTTAAAAAAAGAACTCGATAGAGCTTATGAAGTAAATGATACTGAAAAAGCCACACAAATAATAAACGAAAAACAGCGTTTAGAAAGAGAGCAAGCCACATCGATAGGCACACCGCAAATGCCTGCAACATATAGTGCAGCCGACACTACCGCAACAACTTTTGCAACTACAAGACCAGAAGATCAAACTATGATTAGATTGACTCCTGCCGAGTTGGAATCGTTGGTAGACAAAGTTGTTCAAAGTGTGGGAGCTCCAGTATTGAAAAAGGAAACTCCTGAAGAACGTTTAGACAGATTAGAGCGATTAATATTGGGTGGAGGTACACCAAGAGTTGCTCAACAACCATTAGCAACTACCCAACAAACAGAGGCTGCTGCATCAAGTGCACAAGATGAAACTGTGTCAAAAAGAATGGACGACAGCAACAGAGAGCTGATAGAAGAGATGAAGCGCATTAGCAATAGAATTGAAGAGAACTCTCGAAAAATAGACAATGCTTACAGACAACAGCCCGTGACAGGCTCGGACAGAACCTATATTGTTTCTCCTGGAGGAGAACAAACTCCTTATAGAGCACCTCAAATGGGTGGTGTAGCACCAGGTAGAACTGGCATGTCACAAGACCCATCGCAGGGACTGGCTAAATCGTGGGTGATATACAAAGGATTGTCGCCATTTTTAGCCATGAACTTTGGAGAGAAGTCATCATTACTTTTCGGATTAAAAGCTGATTATGGATTTTCAAGTTCTAGGTTTGTTTTTGCTCCCGACCTATATTTTGGTGTGGGCAACAAGGTTGCTTATGGATTAAATGCAAACGTAACCTATCCACTATTAGTCACAAATTACTCAATATTTGAGCCTTATGTAGGAGTAGGATTAGGTCTTAATAAAATTGACAAATTTAAATTTGGCATCAATCTCATTGCAGGATCTTATATAGATGTTGGAAATGGAAGTCTGTTTGTTGAATATACCTCAAGAAGATTCTTCGAAAATAATATTATTTCATTAGGGTATCGATTTAACTTTTAAAAAAGGTATTAATAAACAACTGTCATGTACCAAAAAATTAAAACAGGATTAATTATATGTATATTGATAATAAGTGCGTTTGGGCTTAATGCCCAAACGGACTCTATTGTTTCTACTATTTCTCCAAGTACCATCATACCCAATAAAGTGCAAGGTGAGATTGTGATATCTAAATCGGATTTAATCAAATTTCTTGAAAAGATAGCTAAAGCTAGAAAGGACAAAATTGAATTTGAGTTAGAAAACATCTACTTAAATGACCTCAACATACCTTACTCACTGGGTGGATATGGTGTTAACAATGGAGTTTCATCAAGTAGCACAACTTCACTACAGTCGATGTCACGAGACGAACTGATAAGAGAAATAGGAGTGCTTAACTCACGCCTCAACAACATTGCAGGCTATGCTGGAGTTGGAAACACTACAACTTTGATAACTGGATCGGGTTACGCACAAGGTGGTGAATATTATCCATATCAAACAACTCCCTTAGCAAACGGCATGTCGCTTGTAGCTGGTGCAGGCAATGGCGAATTGAGATGGAAAATAGATTCATTGCAGCAAGAAGTTGCTCTACTGTCTCGAGCCGAACCCTCTGCTGAAAATCAAGAGAGAATAAGCCTTTTGAATCATGAAATTGATAGAAAACAAGATTCACTGATCATATTATCTCCCCTTACACCCGAGGCAAAAGAGATTGTGAGAAGTTACGGAAAAACGCAAATGAAGGTCTTTTTCGACAACGACTCTTACAATATTTCTCCCACCTATTTCGAAGAGATAGAAAGAGCCGCCGTTGTATTAAGAAGAAATTCTCAATTAGCTGTAGTCCTTAAAGGATTTGCCAGCACAGTAGGTAGTCCAAAATACAACTACGACTTGTCGATGCGTCGCAACGAAGCTGTGAAACGAATGATGATAGACTATGGCGTCTTTCCCGATCAAATATCATCTGTGTTTTATGGAGAAGACGATACTACTTCGGCAAGCGAAGCGCGAAGAGTAGATATTAAGTTTATAATAAAATAAAACTCACTCGAATCATTATTTATAAAAAGGTTGGCAATATTATGTCAGCCTTTTTTTATATCTTGCAATAACATTCACAAACGGAGTCAATATTGATTACCAATAAACAGTAAAATAAACTACACGTCAACAACTTATGAAACGTCTTCTATCCCTCATTTTCACTTTCGCTATTCTGCTTGCTAGTTATTCTCAACCTGCATTGCAACAGTTTATTCAAAATCCTGCTCTCAAACATGCATCCATTGGTGTGTGTGTAAAAGACCTATCCACTGGCAAAACCATCGTGTCACACAACGAGGACAAATCGCTGACTACTGCTTCTATCATGAAGTTAGTCACCACCGCAACAGCTTTAGAATTGCTAGGACCTAACTTCAGATACGAAACCACGCTTGCACTAGCTGCTCAAGACCCTTCCACGCTACTTGTGTTAGGTTCGGGCGACCCCACATTGGGCACAGTAGCATTCAAAGAAAACCCTTATTCATTTTTGATAGATTGGTCGCAAAAACTGCAAGCTTCGCTTACTGGAATAAACAACCTGAAGCTATATGTAGTGGACAATCTTTTTGGCTACAACGGCATTTCCAATGAATGGACATGGATTGATATTGGCAACTATTATGCAGCTGGTGCTTATGGAATAAGCGTTTTCGACAATTCGTATCGTCTCTTCTTCGATACTACAAATAGAAACAGCACACCAAGAATACTTCGCACCGAACCCGAAATAAAAGGACTGACTTTCACTAATTATCTAACGCTAAACACTACAGGTAGCGACAATGGATATATCTATGGAGCACCCTTTTCGTATGAACGAATTTTGCGTGGAAATATTCCAGCGGGAAGAACAAGTTTTAGCATCAAAGGTGATATTCCCGACCCCGGATTGATGTTGGGTGAAATGTTAGCTGATGTGTTAAACAAAAAGGGTATCAGAGTAGCAGAAGTTAAAACAGCAAAATCAGATTTTATATCGGCAATAAACAGTCCTGAGAGAACACAATCTGAAAATCCAGTGGTAAAGGAAAAACTACACATCCACCGCTCTCGCCCCCTATCCGACATAGTGCGCGAAGTAAATGTAGAGAGCAACAATCATTATGCAGAGCACCTAATTCGCACGATAGGTCGCAATCAAAACAGTGATATATATAGCGATGCACTAAAAGAAGGAGTAGACTATATTAATAAGTATTGGCAACAGCAAAATGTATCAACCTCATCACTGTTTCTTCACGATGGCTCTGGCTTAGCACCTCAGAATGCAGCGAGCTCCGAATTCTTTTGCAATTTACTTCTATACATGTATAACAAGAGCAACTACTCGAAAGAGTTTTTCGCTTCACTCCCCCTTGCAGGAAGTGACGGAACGCTCAGGTATTTTATGCAAAACACAAAGTATAATGGAAAAATTCATGCCAAAAGTGGTAGTATAGGTGGTGTGCAGTGTTTTGCGGGTTATCTAGTTGATGGCGACAAGAAGTATGCATTCACCATCATGGTCAACAAGTTTACTGGTTCACGCAGTGCAGTGCGCAAAGGTATTGAGAGTTTTATTGAGAGTCTTTAGTGGGTTTGTTGAGACAAGGGACAATTGA
>CAZXGV010000049.1:0-14707 GCA_964640575.1 uncultured Dysgonomonadaceae bacterium | reverse complement strand
TAGTTCGTCTTCCTATATTTGGCACCATTCAGTCGCTCAATGTTTCTGTTGCGGCGGGGGTGATGCTTTACGAAGTAATAAGACAAAGATCGGAAAAACATGGTTAATCGTAGAGATTCGAACCGCTCGCGCGCATTTGCAATGCGTGTGTCGCTTTAGCGAAATGTATTATATTAATCCTTCTTGCTTCGCAACACACCGATTACAAATCTGCGCGAGCAAAATTGACCGTATTGTTTAAACACAAGTAGATATAACAATAACATTCTAAAACTGATTCGCAGATGAAAAAAGAACTTTCTACAACCCACGCACCCGCAGCCATTGGTCCATATAGTCAAGCAATTGAATCAAACGGTCTTCTGTTTGTATCGGGACAACTGCCTGTTGATCCAAAAACAGGAGAATTCGTAGAAGGTGGAATAAAAGAACAAACCCTGCAAGTGTTCAAAAACATAAAAGCAATATTGAAGGAAGCTAACTTGACGATGGACAATGTCGTTAAAACAACGGTGTTGCTTGCTGATATGGATTCTTTTGCAGCTATGAACGAGGTCTATGCAGCTCAGTTTTCGGGCATATTCCCTGCTCGTTCAGCTTTTGCGGTGAAAACTTTGCCAAAGAATGCCGATATTGAAATTGAGGTGATTGCGGTGAGGTAGGCATTTAATGCAGTGTTTTCGGACAGATAGTAGTTATGAAGGTGAGAAGCAGAGAAAATTTATGAGTTTTTTTCTACACAAACTCCACACAAAGATTCTTTGAAACTTAGATTGCTACAATGAAATTGTGGCTTTGAACACAAAAAAAGCCCCGACCACAGAAATCGGGGCAATAATGAGTGCATAATTTAATGGAACCATTAAATTTAATAATGTGCCAGTAAACTAAGCTTCATTATTGATAGGTGGCAGTTGCATTAGTTTTCGAGACGGTGCAACTGTCTTTGTTTGATCTTGATTGCTATCAAAATCATTACTACTTACACGCATTTGAGACATCATCTCTGTTTGAGTACTACCTTCACTATTGCTAGATGAAGATTTCTTACTGTTTTTCAGAGCAGTCTCCCGCATTTTAATCAATCCTTTGTATCGGATCAATTTCTCATTCAGCTCGTCAACCAGCGGTTTGTAATTGAGTTCTTTGTTGTCCCAACTGGCTGCAATAATGCGACCAAATAGAACTTTCAAGCCATTGCGAACCGCTTTGGACGAGATGTGTAGCACACCTTTGGCTCTTTTTGAAAGAGAGGCATTGCGAATTGCCAAAAGCTCCTTCAACTCAATGTGTGCAGCTGTTAAATTATCAATGTAAGATGTAAATTCCAAAGTACTTATAGCATTTTGCAAATCTGCACTGCTATTAATCTCATTCAGGAACTGATCAACTTTTTCATTGATGATTTCTTCGTTATTTCCCCGCAAATTGTACAAATAACGATTAACAGCCTCGTTCACCACCCTTACCGCATCGTCAGCACCTTCTATGTATCCATTTGCTAACCCTCTCACTTGAAAAGAGAGTGCTGTGGCATACAAAAGTCGCTTCTTGCGCAATGGTACGAGTTGTTGCGTCACGGGGTGTGCCCCATAAGCAACAATCAGACTGTCAATTTCTGGCTCCAACAATTTAAAATCGTTATATGCCTTTTCAATTAATAAACTCTCTGGATCATGTTTTTCAACAATTTCCAATACTAATTTCGCCAATTGTGGAATCTCCAACTTTAGAAGTTTGGATAATCCAATGGATGTAATTTCGTACATATTATAATAAATAAATAGTTGTTTTGTAAAGCAATTCTTTGAATATTTCTTTAGACTATTCTGTGTAATCTAGTTTGATAATCAAAGAACTATAATGCTCTACATTTCCTCAATTTCGAGGACTAACCCGACTATCGGATTAGATGAAGCAAAATTAGGCAATGGTTTTCATGTGTCAAAGGACAAAACAGCACCCCTAGTTATGTTAGAAACAAATCACTCAAACAGCTTCAACCTGTTGACAGTCAGGCTTATTGCAGTTTTTATTCAAAAAGACCAGAAGTATGGAAAAATTCGCAATTAACTTTAGAGAGTCGAAAATAGTGTTTAAGCTCTCTTTGTCGTTTTGTAATTACCTGATTGTCAGATAGTCCCTATTATTCCGCATTATATCACACAATCTCCACTTTATAGGACAAAACACCCCCACTAGAGCGGTGTAATAAACAGAGGTTTAACTTTCTTTAGTAACATCTTGCTTCAGCCAAATAGGTTATAATGAAACACTCAAAAGGTGTTACTATAAAGCATATACAAAGAATTTCTCGAGTCTGTTTATATGTGTGTGCAAGTTTAAAACTTCTTTTCGGCTCCCTATTTTACGTGATTTTATTTACAAATATTGTGAACCGACCATCGGCAAGCCAAAACTTGTTAGGGGAAACTCTGTCCGACCATCGGCAAGCCAAAAATTGTTAGGGGAAATAGATTCCGACCATCGGCAAGCCAAAAATTGTTAGGGGAAATGGATTCCGACCATCGGCAAGCCAAAACTTGTTAGGGGAAATGGATTCCGACCATCGGCAAGAGAAAACTTGTTAAGGATAGGACTTTCCGACCATCGGAAAGTGTAAACTTGGTCAATGGAGAGGCTTTGTTGATTAAGTGAAAGATTATTTATGACATGAAATAGGTTTAGGCAGGTGCAAATATCCACCCGTGTCAATAATGATGGTGAATGAGGCACTGATAAATATCTGCACCAACAAGTATTATTGACAGAAAACCGTAGAGTGAGTTCATGAATTCGCTTTACGCAAACATTCGTACATAAATTTTCCCATACAGTCATCCACAATTCCCTCTTTATAGACCAATCATATACCCCAATAGAAATTTAACATATCATCTAATCAGCTCAATGGCAACTCATTTAATAACTCCTCACATCAAAAAGCTTTATTTAGATGCAGGTTTTTTTAAATAGTGCTATCTTTGTCCTCACATATTATATAAACAAGCTATTATGAGCAAGAAAAACATTTTTACGTTCCTTTTTATTCTTGGTGCTATCTTTCAGGGTGTGGCACAATCAAATCCTACCAATTGGAAATTTAGCATAGAAGATAAAGGAGACGGCGAAATTGAATTAGTTGCCAATGTTGCTATAGAGCAGGGTTGGTACATATATGGCACAGACATACCTGACGGAGGTCCTTATCCCACCTCTTTGTCTATCGACAAGGTGGAAGGTGCTGTTGCAGTTGGAGGTTTTGAGGCGAGAGACTCGAAGTTGAACTCGGGCTACGATGCTATTTTTGAGATGACTATTGGTTCTTATGAAAACACTGCTAAGTTTGTACAGCGCTTCAAAGTAACCGATAAGGCTAAATTTGTATTGGAAGGAGATGTTCGCTCTCAGGCTTGCAATGGTTTTGAGTGTACCCCTCCACTACCAGAAGATTTTGCTTTCAACTCTTCCGATCTTCCCACAACAGTGGTAGCAACAGATGCTTCAGACGTAACAACTACGAATGATGTCACACCAGCTGTTGAAACAACAGAGGATGCAGCGGAGGAAACCAGTGATGTAGTGATGACTCCTTTGAGTATCTCTTCTGGATCTACTGATATTAGCAGTAATAAACTTTGGACTCCCGTAATAGAAGAATTGCAGGAGTATGGATTGAAAGGGAGTATTGTAGGCAAATCTTTATGGTGGGTTTTTATTGCAGGTTTCATCGGAGGGTTCATTGCTCTTCTCACACCCTGTGTGTGGCCACTTATACCTATGACAGTGAGCTTCTTTTTGAAGCGCAACAAAGCAAACCGAAAGAAAGCAATTTCTGACGCTGTTTTATATGGCATTTCTATTATTGTGATATATGTATTGCTGGGGCTTACCATTACTGCCATATTTGGTGCAAGTGCACTCAACGACTTGTCAACCAGTGCCGTCTTTAATATTTTATTCTTTGCGTTGCTAGTGTTTTTTGCAATTTCATTTTTTGGTGCATTCGATTTGGTGTTGCCAGCATCGTGGACTAACAAGATGGACGCAAGAGCTGATTCGGCTACGGGTATTTTGAGCATATTCTTTATGGCATTTACATTGGCGCTTGTCTCTTTTTCGTGTACAGGTCCAATTATCGGAACGCTCCTGGTAGAGACAGCATCCAGTAGTAGTATGATTGCCCCAGCTATTGGCATGTTTGGTTTTGCACTGGCGCTCTCCATTCCGTTTAGTTTCTTTGCAATTTTCCCATCTTGGTTAGAGGGTATGCCAAAATCGGGCGGATGGCTCAATTCGGTGAAAGTGGTGTTAGGATTTTTGGAATTGGCACTTGCGCTCAAGTTTTTGTCAGTGGCAGACTTAGCTTATGGTTGGGGCATACTCGATAGAGAGACCTTTTTGGCATTATGGATAGTGATATTTGCATTGCTAGGAATCTATCTGTTGGGCAAGTTGAAATTGCCACACGATAGTGACCTGCCTCATGTGTCGGTGCCACGTTTGTTTATGTCCATTATATCACTTTCGTTTGCTGTATATATGGTTCCTGGATTATGGGGCGCACCTCTTAAAGCGATCAGTGCTTTTGCACCTCCCATGTACACACAAGACTTCAACCTATATGATGGAGCTGTGGATGCAAAATCATTGGATTACGAAACGGGAATGGCGTTTGCGAAACAGATAAACAAACCTGTGTTGCTTGATTTTTCGGGCTATGGATGTGTAAATTGTAGAAAGATGGAAGCTTCTGTGTGGACCGACCCCCGTGTAAAGAGTTTGATTGACGATGAGTATGTATTGATTACATTGATGGTGGACGATAAAACACGTTTGCCCGAAATTATAGAAGTGGAGGAGAACGGAAGAGTCACCAAGCTTAAAACAATTGGCGATAAATGGAGCTATTTGCAACGACACAAGTTTGGGTCTAATTCACAACCTTTCTATGTTGTGTTGGATGCAGATGGAAGGCCTCTTAGTCCCTCCTATGCTTTTGATGAAAATGTAGATAGGTATGTGCAGTTTTTGCAAGAAGGTATAGGCAGATTCAACGAACAATAGCTTCCTGAAAATAGAAGGCTAACTTTATAAAAAACAATATAATGGATAAATACCGATAACAAAGCTCATGCTTGGTTTATCGGTATTTTTTCTTTTTACAAAAAGAGATAAACAATGAATAGTAGGAAAGAGAATTTAGAAGCATTCAATCGACTTTTGGATGTGCTAGACGAGTTGCGAGAGAAATGTCCGTGGGACAAAGTACAAACCAATGAAACCTTGCGTGCTAACACAATTGAAGAGACTTACGAGCTGTCGGAAGCGCTGTTGGATAACAATCAAGATGAGATAAAGAAAGAGTTGGGCGATTTGTTGCTTCACATTGTGTTTTATGCCAAAATTGGTGAAGAGAAAAACTCATTTGATATAGGAGATGTATGTAATGCAATATCCGACAAGTTAGTTTTTCGCCATCCTCATGTGTTTGGCGATTCTGAGGTTGACTCGCCTGAAATGGTAGAACAATCGTGGGAACAAATAAAGATGAAAGAGAAGAATGGCAACAAAACTATATTGGAGGGAGTTCCCGCTTCTTTGCCTTCATTGATAAAAGCGTACCGTATTCAAGACAAGGCACGCAATTCGGGCTTCGATTGGAATGAACGCCAAGATGTATGGTGTAAAGTGAATGAAGAGATGGCTGAGTTGAAAGTGGAGATTGATACTATGAATAAGGACGGGATGGAAGCCGAATTTGGCGATCTGTTCTTCAGTATCGTAAATGCAGCACGACTTTATGATGTGAATCCTGACAATGCGCTGGAGCGCACCAATAGGAAGTTTATTAAGCGATTTAATTACTTAGAAAATGAAGCGAAGAAGGCTGGTCGCAACTTGAAGGATATGACCTTGACCGAAATGGAAGAGATTTGGCAGGAGGCAAAGAAAGAGGATGTGGAATAGTTGAATAAAAAAAAGGTGGATTAAATATCCACCTTTTTAAATTTCTTACTGTAGAGAAAATTCATGAATTACCTCTACTCATATATTGTAGGTAACTCTTCAGGAGGAGGGTCTTTCTTAACCACAAATGCACTAATCTCCCAAAGCATATAGAGTGGCATAGTTACAACGAAAAGAGAAAATGGGTCGCCTGAAGGTGTAATGGCAGCAGCTAAGATGAGTGAGCCTATTATTGCATGGCGGCGGTATTTGCTAAACATTGACCTGTAGATGAGCCCCATGCCTGATAGTATCCAAAATAACAAGGGAAGCTCAAAAACCACTCCCATTATTAATATAAGCGTATAAAAGTTGCTCATATAAGAATCGAGTGACAACATATTGTCTATTTGGGAGCTTAATTCAAATGTTATCAAGAATCGGAAAATAAGAGGGAAGACAATAAAATACCCTACCATGCATCCAATAATGAACATAAAACCCCCAAACAAAAAAGCTTTCTTGATGTTTTTGGTTTCGTTTTCGTAGAGAGCTGGACTTATAAATTTCCAGATTTCATAAAAAAGATAAGGTATGGCTATGAGGACAGCAAATGCAAAAGAGGTGGATATGTAAGTCATAAACTGAGTAGTCATGTTTATGTTAAGGATACTTACCGAGAATGAATCTGCTGAAAAATCAGGAAGAAAAGGGATGTATTCTCCTCCTTTTTCGAAAATGCGATAGGTTATAAAATTGGATGAGGTTGGAGCAAGAATAATGGTGTCGAATATGCTAGGTATGATAATTAGTCCCACTATGGTGAGTACCAATAATGCAACTATAATTCGGATTAGATGCCCACGCAATTCATCTAAATGTTCCCAAAAAGACATTTCATCTTTGCTCATCTGCTTTATCCCAGTCTATTTTTAGTTTTTAAAAACCGGTAGAGTTTGCTACCGGTTTTTAAAAACTATATTGTTGTAATTTCACAGGTAGTGTGAAATCGACTTATGAGTTTTACAAGAAAATATTATGTGAAATTATTTAGTGTCAGCGTCAGAAGGATCTGATTTAACATCGTCTTCGATGTCTTTTAGTCCTTTTTTGAAACTACTGATACCTTTGCCTAATCCACTCATAAATTCGGGTATTTTTTTACCTCCGAATAAGAGAAGGATAGCTATGACTATAATGGGAACTTCCCAGCCGTTTATAGGGAATAATAATGGATTCATGAGATTGATTATTTTAAATGTTTATATCTACACTTACTTTACTTGACAGGCAAAAGTAGAGTTTATTATTTTTAGAAACAAAGGAATTAGTATAAAGATTGAAAAAAACTCATAATCCTATCAACTTATCTCTCATTTGAAGCATGTTACATGTATATATTAACTTTTACTAGTTTATATAGACAGGTAGGAGATGTTTTTGCAAGTGGTTTGTGGAAAATGAGATTTCTCCGTTCCTTACTTTTTGTGCCACTTTTTATTTCTCTTCTATAATTAAATCCATGTAGATTGGAAGATGATCACTGAAACCCCCAATGTATCGAGGTCCCAAGCTTGTTCTATAAGGTCTCACTCCTCCATACTTCTCATCTTTTTCGGTCAAGAAATCAGCTTTGAAAATATGGGCTTCGTTGTTTACAATTTTCACGTTGTTTTTTTTCATCAGTAAATTGCCACTAACTATAAATTGATCCAACACTCCCCATTGTCCTTGATACTTAAGTGTGCCAAAGTCTCTCTCTTTTATCCGATGTAAAAACAGATTGTATAATTCATGTTTATCTAAATGGTAGTTGAGAATGCGTGCTTTCAACACTTTGCTAATGCTTTTATTATCGGGATGGTCGTTAAAGTCTCCCATTATAATAATATGGGCATACTTTCGCACAGAGAACAAACTATCGGTTTTGTCTCTTAAAAGCTGTGCAGCATCTATTCGTCCACCTTCCGACTCCAATTGCCCACCATAGCGAGATGGAAAATGGCAAACAAAAACATCCAAAGTATCCCCCGAAATGACTTGCCCCACTGCATGCAATATGTTTCGTGTGGGTCGCGCATTTTCTTTGCTAAATATTACTTCGTATTCATTCTTTTCAAGCAATTTAAACTGGTGGCGTTGATAAAGTAGAGCCACATCGATGCCTCGAATATCGGGTGAGTTAGTAACAAGGTATTCATATTCTTGTGTTCGTATAGGGGAACGTTTGGTTAAATCAAAAATGACGCTATCGTTTTCTATTTCACACAGTCCAACAAGAGCAGGTGATTGCATTTCGCCCACGGCGGTGATGACCCGACCAATATTGCGTTGTTTCTCCCAATATTTCCAATCACTCCAATTCATGAATCCACCTGGTAGAAAATCGTAGTCGTTTTTCAACGAGTCGTGCTTCGTGTCGAAGAGGTTTTCGACATTGTAAAACATAATTCGGAAGTTGTTTTGTGCCGTAATCTTTGAAAAGGAAAATAGCACAACATACAGTGTGAATAATAAGGCGTGCTTTTTCTTCATGTCGGTTTTATTTGCAATGAATTTTCAGCTTTGCGTCTTTTATTGTGTGAATTAAAAAAAAGGGAAACATTCTTTCAGTAGTAGCTGATGAGTTGTTTCCCTATATGTTACACTTTTAAGTTGTCATTCTTTTATTTTTGCGCTGGCATATTCTCAAGCAGCTTAACAAAGAAATTCCACCATTTTCCAACAGAAGCAATTTCTGCTTTTTCGTCAGGAGAATGCGCATTGCGAATTGTAGGTCCAATTGAAATCATATCCAATTCAGGATATTTTTCAAGGAAGAGTCCGCACTCTAACCCTGCGTGAATAACTTTCACTTCGGGAAACTGGTTGTAAAGGTTTTTATATTCATCTTTGGCAACTTTCAATACGGTAGAATCTGGATTGGGATTCCATCCAGGGTACCCTTCACTATTAACTACGTCTGCTTTGGCTAACTTAAATACTGACGACACCATATTCACAATGTCATGTTTGGCAGATTCTGTCAAACTACGTTGGCTTGTGCCAACTTCAATAATATTGTTCTCATGCATTTTCACAGATGCTAGGTTGGTGGATGTTTCAACAACTCCTGGCACATTTTTACTCATTTCTATCACTCCGTGAGGACATGCATATAGTGCTAATACTAGCTTTCTTACTTTTTTCGAACCTATTACTTTTTTAGGAGTATCGGTTGATTCAAGTGTGATGTTAACATTCGCATCGGTATGCTTCAACTCTTCTTGCACTTCGGCAAGCAAGTTGTTGAGCTTCACGCGCACTGTCTCTTTGTGTTTACTTTTTACTCCGCCAATAGCATAAGCTTCGCGTGCAATAGCGTTATGAAGATTGCCACCATCTATTTCTGCAAGAACAAGTTTGTATTCCTTATCAATAAATTGATATAAGAATCTGTTCAGTATTTTGTTGGCATTACCTAGTCCATGATCGATGTCGCTACCCGAGTGCCCACCTTTGAGACCATTAACTTCAACCTTGAACCAAAAGTAGTTTTTAGGGGTTTCTTTGGGTTTGTATTTGAAATATGTTTTTGTGCCTTTACCTCCCGCGCAACCAATGTATATCTCACCTTCTTCTTCTGTATCAAGATTTAGTAGAATCTTACCAGTCATAAAATTTTGTTCCAAAGCAAATGCTCCTGTTAATCCTGTCTCCTCATCAACAGTAAACAATGCTTCAATTTTACCATGAGCAATATCTTTTGATGCTAGCACTGCCAATTGAGCCGCCACACCAATACCATTGTCAGCACCCAATGTGGTTCCCTTCGCTTTCAGCCACTCTCCCTCTATAACTGTTTCGATGGGGTCGTTGTCGAAATCGTGCTCTACATCAGCATTTTTTTCACACACCATGTCCACATGCGATTGTAGAATAATGGTAGGAAGGTTCTCTTTCCCTTTGGTTGCCTCTTTTGTAATTAAAATATTGCCTGCCTTGTCTTGTTTTGCTTCTAAATCGTGTTTTTTTGCAAAATCGAGCAGGTAGGCTAGAATTTTCTCTTCTTTTTTCGAAGGACGAGGGATTTGTGTTATTTCATAAAAATAACTCCATATCTCCTTTGGGTTTAAATCTTTGATTGTCATGTTGATAAAGTTTTATATAAAGTCTCTTGTTTTATTTTTAGAAAGAGTATTATTCCATTTGTATGCGCTTACTATATTTCGGCAACAATGAATAATGGGAATCTTATTCTGTAAATTTACGAGAAATATTTAGTAGCACAAAAGTTTTTGTATCTTTAAGGCAAAATCTTGGCAAATAATTGCCTAATTAAGTTATCTTTGTCCTCTAAATAAAGGAGAAATTATGTTGCAAACTATCATCATATCTGTTGTTATATTGGCTGTAGCTATTTTGCTAATGGGGGTTAGAGTTTTTTTCACCAAAAAAGGATCTTTCCCAAATACACATGTAAGTAGTAGCCAAGCCATGAAAGATCGTGGTATAACTTGTGCTTCTTCGCAAGAGCGTGAAGCAAGGGAGCATGTTAGCCCTGTTATGGAAATGCTTAAATCGGATAATTTTTAAATTAATATATAAAGATGAAGAATAATTACGTTATCAGCGGCATTCTTGCCGCTGCATTGATTTTACTTTACATTTTGCATTTTACCTCTAAGCCTGAGAGTAATGGGGAACAAACCAAGTATGAAATTGTTGCAGGCGACAGTGTAGCTCTACCGATAGCATACATAAATGTTGATTCATTGCTGATGCGATACAACTTTGCAATAGATCTGAACGAAGCATTAATGAGAATTGAAGAAAACTCTCGTGCATCTTTAAACCAAAAAGAACGTCAGGTGCAGTCAGCAGCTCAAGAATTTCAACGTAAGTTGGAGAACAATGCTTTTTTGACACAAAAGAGGGCAGAGGAAGAACAAAATCGCATTCAGAAAATGGGCGATGAGTATCAACGTATGGCTCAACAGCTAGGTAACGAGTTGGCATTGGAACAACAAAAACTCAACATCCAACTAACGGATAGTATAAGTGGTGCTTTGCAAGATTATAATAAAAATAAAAACTTTGAGGTTATCTTTAGCAATACTTCTTCAGATAATATATTATTGGCACATCCAAGATATGACATAACCGATGAGGTGATTGTTTTCTTGAACAAACGATACGGACCTGCTACTTCTAAAACAGATAGCAAGAAATAATTTCTAGACTCGCATACAAATAATAATAGATTCATCTATTTTAAAATGTATGGAGAAATAGTATAGTTGAAGTGCTTTGAAGCTCATTCTAAATGTGAGACTTTAAGGCACTTTTTTTTAGCAAATGACGGAGCGAATAATGTATAGTTCATATTGAGAAAAGACCCAGTTTTTATTGTGTAAAAAAAGGAGTGATACTGTAAAATTCAATCTTGCCTTTTGAGGTCTCGAAAGACCGGCATAATTCAGCCCAATATCAATGCCTTGAGTTACAGTTGAATAGTGCGACATAAAGGCTGTAAGTCTGGCATAAAAATATAAACATATAAAGAACAATGCATTGCAAAATTATGTCATTGGTAACGTACTCTGAAAAAAATAAAAAGATTAAATTGGTTTTATGAAGCACTGGGAAAAATACATTAACAGACACAAATCGTATGATAAATATGCTTTGCCAACCCATTTTAATTATGGTATGGTAGTGGTGATTCCTTGTTTTGATGAACCTGATGTGTTAACTACGCTTCGTAGTATTATGCAATGTGCCGCAACACAATTTCCTGTAGGTGTTTTAGTAGTGGTAAACTCAAGCGAGACAGCAGATGATTCTTTAGTCCTACATAATCGAAAAACTTATGATGAGATAATCTCTTTTGCTGACAAGCACAACCGACCCGAACTTTCTTTTCATGCATTGCTCTGCGAAAACCTGCCGCGTAAACATGCTGGGGTGGGGCTAGCACGCAAAATTGGTATGGAGTGGGCTCTAAGAGGTTTCCTGCAATCTGGCAATCGGGATGGAGTTATTGTTTCATTAGATGCTGATTGTACCGTATCTGAAAATTATTTGTCTTTAATTGAAAACCAATTCAATACTTACAAACCAGATTGCTGTGTGTTAAACTTTCGCCACCGCTTTATGGGCGAAGATACTTCCATCCAAAATGCCATTGATCAATATGAAGACTATATTTGGTATTTCCGACAAGCATTGAAGTGGATAGACTTTCCGTACTACTATCACACAATTGGTTCTGCATTTGCCGTATTGGCTGATACTTATGTACGTGTGGGCGGGATAGGGCGACAGCAAGGCGGAGAAGACTTCTACTTTCTCCAGAAAGTATTTAGTTTTGGAAGAACTGTCGAGTTGATGAAAGCTTTTGTCTATCCTGAAGCGCGATTTTCAGACCGCATTCCGTTTGGTACTGGACCTGCGCTCGAAAAAATAATATCATCGCCCGATGAAGTGTTGACTGTCTACTCTGTTGAGGCTTTTCAAGCGTTGCAACGTTTCTTTATTCTTAGAATAGAGTTTTACAAACAGTCGGACGATGAAATAGAAAGATTAATTGCTGGATTGCACCCTTCAATTCAGCAGTTCTTGAAAGATAATAATCTGCTAGATGCCATCGCTGATTGTAACCAAAACTCTGCGACAGTTGCTACTTTTCAGAAACGTTTCTTTCATCATTTCAATGCTTTTGTCATCATAAAGTATCTCAACTATGCCCACAACAATTACTTTGAACTAACTCCTATACACATAGCAAAAGATAAATTAGCGAAATTGCTTTGATGTAACTGCTTTTTATAGTATTTTTATACATTGAGAGGTGCTCTTATTCACCCGTCTAAATTAGTGTTTTTAAACAACTGAATTCGAAACAAGCTATGTTCAATATCAATTTTCTTGAAATAGTAAGCACCTTTATTGTGTTGTTTGCCATTATTGATGCTACAGGTTCTGTGCCTATTTTTCTGAATCTTCGTAGCCAGAACAAATTAATACACCCAGAAAAGGCAACTTTTTATTCTGCTGCTATCTTACTTATCTTCCTTTTTGTAGGAGAGTGGATTTTAAAATTGTTCCAAGTCGATCACCAATCATTTGCTGTTGCAGGTGCACTGGTTATTCTGATTATCTCGATAGAGATGATTTTTGGTGTTGAGATATTTAAAGATGATGGTCCTGGGGGGTCGTCCACATTGGTGCCTGTTGTTTTTCCGCTTATTGCTGGTCCTGGCAGTTTCACCACATTATTGTCAATGAGAGCTCAACATGCTACGATTAATATAATTATAGCTGTATTTCTGAATATGGTGTTCGTTTATTTTGTGTTGAAACATCTCGATTTTGTGAAGAGAATCATGGGAGCATCTGGTGTGTATATAATGCGAAAATTCTTTGGCGTCATTCTGATGGCTATTTCTGTGCGTCTCATTACAGATAATATGAGTTCGTTGATTAGGCTAGTTGGGATAGATGGTATTGAGTAAAAACTAATCTATAAGTTTTTTATTTAAAATTAGATAGTGGTCTTTGTTCATTATACTGTTAGCTGAATTCAAGATTTTGGTTTAATTGTTTTAGCCTCAATAATTGTCGATTAAAGCGTTTTACCTCTATTATAGTAGCAAGCTCATATTTTATGTGCATCTATCTCTCACAAGTAAAATTACTCACTATATAGTTGTTGTTCACCGCTTTTTAAATTCCCCTTTGCATTTATTAAAGATATATAGAAAGAGAAACGCTAGAAATATCGTATATTTGTACTATTAAAATTGGTGTTGTTATCAGCACATAGACTCGTAAATTACAAGAATTAATATATATATCATTTTAAAATTAAAAACATGAGAATTGAAAGTATTATCGGAAGAGAAGTTATAGACTCAAGAGGATTTCCAACTGTTGAGGTTGATGTAATGTTGGAATGTGGCGCTTTTGGACGCACTTCTGTTCCATCAGGTGCATCAACGGGCGAAAACGAAGCTGTGGAGCTTCGCGATGGTGACAAAAAAAGATATGATGGCAAAGGTGTTTTAAAGGCAGTTGCCAATGTGAATGATGTTATTGCTCCCGAACTTTTGGGCTGGGATGCTTCACAACAAGCTGACATCGATCATAAACTTATAGAGCTTGACGGAACTAAAACAAAATCAAATCTTGGTGCTAATGCAATGTTAGGGGTATCATTGGCTGTAGCAAAAGCTGCTGCTAGTGCTTTAGGATTACCACTTTACAGGTATATTGGTGGAACAAACACTGTAACACTTCCTGTGCCGATGATGAATATCATCAATGGAGGTTCTCACTCTGATGCTACTATTGCTTTCCAGGAGTTTATGATTCGTCCAATTGGTGCTTCTTCATTCAGCGAAGGATTGCGCATGGGTGCTGAGGTGTTTCACGAATTGAAAAAAGTGTTGGGCGAGCGCAACTTGAGTACTGCTGTTGGCGACGAGGGTGGTTATGCTCCTGCACTCAATGGTACTGAAGACGCATTAGACACAATCTTATCAGCTATTAAAAGGGCAGGCTACGAACCAAAACAAGATATTACAATTGCTTTAGACTGTGCTGCTTCTGAATTTTACGAAGATGGTGTTTACAACTACGCTAAATTTGAAGGTGACTCAGGTGTAAAACGTACTCCAACAGAGCAGGTTGAATATCTTGCCGAGTTAGTTGAAAAATACCCAATCGATTCTATCGAAGATGGTATGCACGAAGCTGATTGGGATGGTTGGAAAAT